>DAINSR010000006.1:16488-20950 GCA_036741255.1 Flavobacterium sp. | reverse complement strand
TTTTTTAATTTTTGGGTTGTATTATATTATTGAATACACATCAATAGTAATTTAAAATTTGTTTATCAATTATCAGACAAAATGCTGCAATGCTTTTGTTTTTAAAAATTGTTGCTATTGAAATAATAAAATATATTCAAAATGATGAAGAATATATTTTAAATAATATCAATTCTTCCAAATAAAGATTTTAAAAGTTTTTCCGTTTTTACAGGTGTTTTAATTGATTTTCAGTTTAGTTAAAATATGTCTCTTAAAAACTAAAAAATGAAAGAATAATTGAAGATGTGCAGATTAAAATAAAAACCGTTTGAGGTGTTTTTTTAATATTTTATAAAGAACTTACTTAAATGATTCAATTTTCTTGGTAATACAAATGGATTAAGTTATATATAATAAAATGAATTACAAAATTCTTCTTTTCTTTTTTTTATTCATTTTTTCTGTTCAATCTCAGGAGCTAATGAATCAATCTTTTCCTAAATTTAAAAATTGTTATAACAATACTGTTTTAAATGATAAAGATTGTTTTTTTCAGAGCATAAAAAATCATTTGGTTGCAAATTTTAAAGTTCCAGTTGCTGCAAAAAATTACAAAGGAGAGATTAAAGCACTTTTTGAAGTTGATACAACGGGTACATTTAAAATATTATATGCAGAGGTGCCGCTCATTGAACTAAAAGACGAGGTACACAGAGTATTTAATCTTTTTGAAAAAATTGAACCAGCTTATTATCAAGGCAGAAAAGTATATGTAAAATATGCCATTACAATTCCCATACCTTTAGATAACACATTCCTTACAAATTCAAATTTGAGTGTTTCTAATACCATTAAAAAGCAAAGTAATGATTTAGAAACAGAACTAACAGAATATCAAGATATTCAATTAAAAAACTATGAAAATAATTTATATAAAGGTTCTCACAATATAGCATTTACTCATGCTAACTATCTTTATTTTGATCGCAACATCAATCTTGTGGGGAGCAATAATCACACGGCATCAAAGCCATATTCTTTTTCAGAAATTGCAAGGTATTATGATTTTGAGTCAGAATTTAATGCTATTAAAAAAAATAAAACCTCTTGGTGGGGAAGAAAATTGTGGAATGAGCCACTTGTTTCTATTGTGGGCGACGGGTATTGGTTTACAATTAATCCTATTTTAAATTTGAATATTGGAAAGGATTTTGGGAGCATTAATAGTTATACTTATGTAAATACAAGAGGGGTTTCTGTAAATGGTCAGCTGGGCAAACAATTATTTTTTTCAACACAACTTTATGAATCTCAAGGTTTATTTGCTGATTATTACAATCAAATTGCTTCTAGTTTAAAACCTTCAGGTGGCAGCCCAGCAATTATTCCGGGAATTGGAATTGCCAAACAGTTTAAAGAAAATGCTTTTGATTTCCCTTTAGCAGAGGCTAATATTAAATATACCCCAAATCAATTTATTGATTTACAATTAGGATATGGTAGAAACTTCATAGGCGATGGTTATCGTTCTTTATTACAAGGTGATGGAACAAGTCCGTATCCTTTTTTTAAAATAAATACCACTTTTTGGAAAATTAAATACACTAATACTTATATGTGGTTAAAAGATGTGCGTGTGCCTGCCACAGTAGATAAAACATATACAACTAAGTTTATGGCAAATCATTATTTGAGCTGGAATGTTTCTAAGCGAATGAATATAGGTTTTTTTGAAAGTGTGGTGTGGGGGAATGACAATAATAGAGGTTTTGACGCAACTTTTGTTAACCCAATTATATTTTACAGAGCTGTGGAGTTTTCATCATCATCAAAGGCTGGGAATGCACTACTTGGAGCAACTACTAAATATAAATGGAATAATAATATTAATTTTTATGGTCAGTTTTTGTTAGATGAATTTTCTATAGCCGATATGAAAGCTGGAACAAAAAGCTGGAAAAATAAATTTGCATATCAAATAGGTATAAAATACTATAATGCCCTTAATATTAATAATTTAATATTACAGTTAGAATATAATAGAATAAGGCCTTATGTATATGCTCACAGTAATGTGATAACAAATTATGGACATAATAATCAAAGTATGGGGAATAACTGGGGTGCTAATGCAAGCGAACTCATAGGTATTGCCAGCTACTTTAAAGGCAGGTTTTTTGCTCAATTAAAAGTTAATTATGGTTTCAAGGGACTCGATTTTACAAACTCGTCAGATATACGTAATTATGGTAATAATATTTACCTTAGTTATGACGATAACAGGGCTTTTAACAAAGGAGTTTTAGTGGGACAAGGAAATAAAACAACCATTTTAATTGCAGATTTTCAGGCAGGATATATTATAAATCCTTCTTCAAACATGAAAGTTTTTGCCAATTTAATGTATAGAGATTTTAAGCCAACTACAGAAGATGTAATAACTAAAACCGCTACTACAACTTGGTTTTCTGCGGGGATAAAAACAGATTTATTTAATTGGTACTTTGATTATTAAAATTTTAGAGATATTCAATAAATTATAAAAGTATCTGATTTGTTTTTTTGCAGGGTTTTGCGTGAGGGCAAAGGCAAAGTAGCTCTTAGTTGTTTTTTTTTATTTTTTGCAAGGATTGGGCTGGCGATAGCCCAATCCCATGACTATGCAAAAACAAAAAAACAACTAAGACTACTTGCCGAAGACCGACGGCAGTAATCAGGGCAGAAGCTGTGGGAACTGCCGACACGCCCAAATTAAAAATGTAGAAATAAAAGTCCGTGAGTACTTATTTTCATGGCGTTTTTATTTTTTATTACGAAGTGTAATGCGTATTTTGGGTTAAAAACAGATGTTAAATGCCTTTAAATACTTTAAAATAAAAGAAATCTTATTACTATCTTTGCACACTTAAAAAACTCAATATATTGTATTTTGAAATTGTCTAATCCCTTACTTTTAAAGCCGTCTTTTTTTAGCGTTTTTTTGGCTATTACAAAAGCCCGATTGACAATAAGTGTTATGTTTTCTACATTGGCAGGATATGCTCTTGGGGTTGATGTGTGGGATATTTACACGTTTGAAACTATATTGCTGTTATCTGTGGGGGGATATTGCATGGTGGGTGCGTCTAATGTTTTTAATCAAATTATTGAAAAAGATTTAGATAAATTAATGGACAGAACAAAAAATCGTCCGCTACCCGCAGGAATTATTACAAAACAAAATGCTTTTATTTTAGGGGTATTATTAACAGTGCTGGGTTTAGCTATTTTGTATTTTGTGAATGAAAAAACAGCTCTTTTTGGGGCTATATCTATATTTATGTATGTGAGTTTATACACCCCATTAAAAACAGTAACTCCTTTGTCGGTTTTTGTAGGGGCATTTCCAGGAGCAATTCCATACATGCTGGGTTGGGTTGCTGCCACAGGAACTTTTGGCATTGAGGCGGGTACTTTGTTTATTATTCAGTTTTTTTGGCAATTTCCACATTTTTGGGCGATAGGCTGGTTTTTATATGACGATTATCAAAAAGCTGGTTTTTATATGCTTCCTACAGGAAAACGAGATAAAAAAACTGCCCTTCAAATTATTTTATATAGCATCTGGACGATAGTAGCTTCTTTATTACCAGTTCTTGGTTTTACAGGAAAATTTCAAATATCAATTTATACGGCTGTGCTGGTATTTATATTAGGACTATGGATGTTGTTTTATGCTTTTAGACTTTACAATAAAATGCATACTAATGCAGCAAGAAAGTTAATGTTAGTTAGCGTTTCTTATATTACACTGCTCCAAATAATATATGTAATTGATAAATTTATTTAATTTAATAATCATGATGACATTTGAAGAACAAGAATTAAGAAAAGGAAGAACGTATAAAATGTTACTGCTTTTTGGCATGGTGAGTATCTTTATGATATTTGCAGGATTATCTAGCGGTTTTGTAGTAAGTAAATCAAGACCCGACTGGTTAAATGATTTTCAATTGCCAAGTGCTTTTTTAGCAAGTACGGTAGCGATTTTGCTCAGTAGCATAACGTTTCATTTAGCTCTTAAAGCCCAAAAAGCAGACAATAGAAAATTAACATCAACAATGTTACTGGTTACTTTGCTTTTAGGCTTAAGTTTTATATTTTTGCAATTTAAAGGATTTTCGCAGGTTGTGGCTAGCGGTTATTTTTTTACAGGTAGCGAAAGCACTATTACAACATCGTTTTTGTACATTATGGTTTTGGTTCATATAGTTCACCTTGTGGGAGGATTAATCTCATTGTTAGTAGTAATTTATAACCATTTTAAACAAAAATATAAGGCTGCACAAACCCTTGGTATTGAATTAAGTGTTATGTATTGGCACTTTATGGATATTATTTGGATTTTACTGTTTTTATTTTTCTATTTTTACAACTAGAAAAAAATAAATAAATTTGTACACTTTTTTAACATAAAAATTTTATGGAAGCAACAGTTACT
>DAINSR010000006.1:6718-16478 GCA_036741255.1 Flavobacterium sp. | reverse complement strand
CATGATGAACATTTATTAGACGGCGGTCCAGGACCAATAGGTGGAACCTATGGAAAACTTATGATGTGGTTTTTTATTGTTTCAGACGCCTTAACGTTCTCTGGTTTTCTAGCCGCTTATGGTTTTTCTCGATTTAAATTTATAGAAACATGGCCCATTGCTGATGAGGTTTTTACTCATTTTCCTTTTTTACATGGGGTAGATGCACCAATGTATTATGTGGCTTTAATGACATTTATCTTAATTTTTTCATCTGTAACTATGGTGCTTGCCGTTGATGCTGGGCATCAAATGAATAAAGGTAAAGTTGCTTTTTATATGCTTCTAACCGTTATTGGTGGAGTTATATTTTTAGGATCACAAGCTTGGGAGTGGAAAAATTTTATAAAAGGAGAGTTTGGAGCCATTGAAACTAAAGGCGGGTCTATTTTGCAATTTGTTGATAAAGATGGTCATCGTGTGGCTCTAGCAGATTTTGCAGTTCAGCTTCCTGAAGTGAGAGAACAACATAAGTCTAGCAATGGTATTTGGTTCACATCAGAAAGTGCTTTGCCTACTTATTCTGTTAATGAAGTTGTAGAAGGTTTTAAAAACAACAAATCTATATTAGTACGAGTTGAAAAAATAAATCCAGAAACTAAAAAGAAAATTATTTTATCAAGAGAAGAATCTTTAAAACGTCTTGAAAGTGCAAAATATGTTGTAGAGGGAGCTAATCTTGTTAGAAATGAATACGGACAAAAAACATTTGCCAATTTCTTTTTCTTTATCACTGGTTTTCATGGTTTTCACGTTTTTTCTGGGGTATTAATTAATATTATTATATTTTTTAATGTTCTATTAGGTACTTATGAAAAAAGAGGAAGCTATGAAATGGTAGAGAAAGTTGGTTTATACTGGCACTTTGTAGATTTAGTATGGGTATTTGTTTTCACATTCTTCTATTTAGTTTAAAAATATAAAGCATTAAAATTATGGCACACACACACGAGTCAAACACAAAAAGAATTTGGTTTGTTTTTGGTTTACTATCAATAGTAACAATTGTAGAGGTAGCTTTTGGGATTATAAGACCAGATGCTCTTTTTAAAACAAATTTGGCAAGTATGAATTTATTAAACTGGCTGTTTATAATTCTTACCATAGTAAAGGCCTACTATATTGTATGGGCATTTATGCACTTAGAAGGCGAAAAGAAAAGTTTAAGAACTACCATTGTGGCACCTCTTGTTTTTTTAGTTTTATATCTTTGTTTTATATTACTTGTAGAGGGAGATTATATTTATGAGGTTTTTAAAAACGGAACTATAAAATGGAATTTTTAACATTATAATATATTTAGTTAATCCCGATTAAAATCGGGATTTTTTATATTTGTATCTTATTAATTTTATCTACAACGCATATTATGGGTAAAAAAATTGTACTAATAATTCTTTTTATACTTCCGCTAGTGGTTTATATGTTTTTTGCTACTGGGGTAAATAAGTTTGTCAATTTGCCCACTATCACAAGAAATATTTCAGATATCCCAGATTGGAAATCATTAAACAATGAGAAAGTTACTTTAAAAGAGAAAATTACTATTTTAGGTTTTCTTGGTGATGATGTATTGACAGAAAAAGGGAATCTTTTTAATTTGAATCAAAAAATTTACAATAAAAATAAAGAGTTTACAGATTTTCAAATTGTGATGATAGCTCCTCATGGAACACAAAATAATATTAAATCTATCATTTTTGAGCTGGGAACGATATCAGATTTATCTGGTTGGAAATTTGTTTTTACAACACATGATTCTATTGCATCATTTTATAAACAATTAAAAATTCAAGAAAGATTAAATCCCGCCATTGGCACGCCAAATGTTTATATTATTGATAAAGATATAAACCTTAGAGGCAGAAAAGGTAAAAATTTAAAAGGCATTAACGAATACAAAGAAGGCTATAATACCATTTCTGCTGCTGATTTGCACAACAACATGAGTGATGATGTAAAAGTTATTTTAGCAGAATATAGACTGGCTTTAAAGCGAAATAACAAGAGAAAAATATAAGAAAAACACCAAAGACAATAGTTCTTGACACACAATATAATCTTTATAATGGTGCTACTGAGAGACTTATTAAAACAATAAAATAACAAATGAATAATAAATCATATATTGGTATTTCTTTTATTGTGTTGATTTTTGGCATTTGGTCTGTGCCAAAAATAGTGGCAAAATTTCAAAAATCTGACTTAACAGAACTTGGTACTGCTCCAAATTTTTCTTTAATAAATCAAAATAATAAAACCATAACTAATAAAGATTACTTGGGTAAAGTATATGTAGTTGAGTTTTTCTTTACAAAATGTCCAACTATTTGCCCAGTTATGAATCAAAATATGCTTCAACTTCAGGAGGAGTTTTATGGTAACCCAAATTTTGGTATTGCTTCTATTTCTATAGATCCGGATAATGACACTGTTGAGGTTTTAAAAGCACACGCTAAAATGTTAGGCATTAAGCATTATAATTGGCATTTGTTGAGAGGAAATAAACAATATGTGTTTGACTTGGCCGAGAAAAAGTTTAAACTAAATGCAGGGGAGGATGCCAAACAGCCGGGGGGATTATATCACTCTGGAATGTTTGCTTTAATTGATAAAGAAGGAAAAATTAGAAGTAGAAAAGATAGTTTTAATAACCCAATTTATTTTTATGACGGATTAGACCCTTCAGGGATTAAAGTAATTATAGAAGATATAAAAAAGCTGTTAGCTGAATAATTTTTTTGATAAAACTAAAATTATATAAAATGAACACAAAAGATATCGAAGCAAAATATAAAAAACTCATCATCATACTTTCTGTTGCTATACCTGTTGCGGTTGCAGCTTTATTTGGCATAAGTTTTAAAAGATTAGGTTTAGATATTGAGCCTTTTACTTTTTTACCTCCCATTTATGCCTCTATTAATGCATGTACGGCAGTTTTATTAGTTACAGCAGTAGTGGCAATAAAAAACGGCAAAAGAAAATTACATGAAAACCTGATGAAAACCGCCATTGCGTGTTCTGTAGTTTTTTTATTAATGTATGTGGCATATCACATGTCATCTGATTCAACACCTTATCAAGGGGATTATAAATATATGTATTACTTTATACTCATTTCACATATTTTACTTTCAATAGTTATTATTCCTTTAGTACTTATTACTTATGTAAAAGCCTTATCAGAACGTTTTGATCAGCACAAAAAGATTGCAAAAATAACTTTCCCCATTTGGTTATATGTTGCTGTAACAGGTGTAATCGTTTATTTAATGATTTCCCCATATTATGAAAAATAAAACTGGTTTATATAAAATTATATTTGGATTATTTTTTTTGCTTTTTCAAACAGTTAGTCATGCTCAGTGTGCTATGTGTAGAGCTGCCCTTGCAAATGATGAAAATATAAAACAAGCAGAAGCAGTAAATGACGGCATTATTTTTTTAATGGTTATTCCTTATTTATTAGTAGCACTAGTGGGTTTTGGGGTTTATAAAATAAAATATGCAAAAAAATAATTTACTCAAATGATATTTCAATTTTAGAATCTAAATATTGTTGGGGTTGAATTTATTTTATAATTAAATTTCTCACTTTCTTATACCGATTATGTATTCAATATAGTCCAAGAAAAATGGACTATTTTCATACTATATCGGCATTATACCATAAACTATTGGACTATTTTACAAATGTTATTGGTATTATTTCAACAATATCATGCGCTTAATTTCGTTGAGTTTCATTAAGGCTTCTACAGGTGTAAGCGTATTAATATCTAAATTAATAATTTGTTCTTTTATTTCTTCTAATAAAGGGTCGTCTAAATTAAAAAAACTCAATTGCAAATCATCATGAGCGGTTTTAATATCTAATAACTCACTTGAAGAATGATTTTTTTCTAGCTTTTTCAATAAATTTTGTGCCTTTTGAATTACTAATTGTGGCATTCCAGCCATTTTAGCCACGTGAATACCAAAACTGTGGGCACTACCTCCTTTAACTAATTTTCTTATAAATAATACATTGTCTTTTAGCTCTTTTACTGATACGTTATAGTTTTGTATTCTATGGAAGGTACTTTCCATTTCGTTTAGCTCGTGATAATGTGTGGCAAAAAGTGTTTTTGGTTTTGTGGGATGTTCATGAATATATTCAGCAATGGCCCATGCAATTGAAATGCCATCATAAGTAGAGGTGCCACGACCTATTTCATCTAACAAAATTAAACTTCTGTTAGATAAATTATTTAAAATAGAGGCGGTTTCATTCATTTCTACCATAAACGTAGATTCGCCCATAGAAATATTATCACTAGCCCCCACTCGTGTAAAAATTTTATCAACAATGCCCATTCTCACTGCAGCCGCAGGAACAAAACTTCCCATTTGAGCAAGTAAAACAATTAAAGCCGTTTGACGCAAAATAGCCGATTTACCCGACATATTGGGCCCTGTAATCATAATCAACTGCTGTTTCTCTCTATCTAAAAACACATTATTTGAAATATAAGGAACCCCCACAGGCAGCTGCTTTTCAATTACTGGGTGTCTTCCGTCCGTAATTTCAAGATCAAAACTATCATCAATAGTGGGCTGAACAAACTTTTGATTTATGGCAGTTTGCGTAAAAGAGTTTAAACAATCAAGCTTAGCAATTAAATTAGCATTGAGTTGAACTGGTTTTATGTAAGTTGCCATCCACTGTACTAATTGTTCAAATAATTGATTTTCTATGAGTTGGATTTTTTCTTCGGCACCTAAAATTTTAGCTTCATATTCTTTTAATTCTTCAGTAATATAACGTTCTGCACTCACTAATGTTTGTTTTCTAATCCAGTCGTGTGGTACTTTATCTTTATGTGTGTTTCTAACTTCAATATAGTAGCCAAAAACATTGTTAAAAGAAACTTTTAATGATGAAATGCCCGTTTTTTCACTTTCTCGCAATTCTAATTCTGCTAAAAAATCTTTCCCTTTGGAGGAAATAGCTCTAAGCTCATCTAATTCTTGATGAACACCGCTTTTAATGGCATTCCCTTTGTTAATGCTAACAGGTGCTTCTGGATTGAGTGTAGTTTTTATTTTTTCTCTAAGGAGTTCGCAAGCATGAAAACGATCTCCAATTACTTTTAAAGAATCGTTATTAGAAGCTAATGCCCATTCTTTTATAGGGATAATAGCCTCTAAAGAGTCTTTTAGATAAATGACTTCTCTGGGCGAAATTTTTCCTGTGGCAACTTTTGAAATCAAACGTTCTAAATCAGAAATTTGTTTTATTTGTGCCTGAATTTTTTTTAAAATGGGTTGGTTTTCTTTTAAATAAGCCACTACTTCGTGTCTTTTTTTTATTTTAGCACTATCTTTTAAGGGTAATGCCAGCCATCTCTTTAACAACCTCGACCCCATGGGAGAGAGCGTTTTGTCAATAACATCTAAAAGCGTTACAGCATTTTGATTGTATGAATGATATAACTCTAAATTTCTAATAGTAAACCTGTCCATCCAAACATAAGCATCTTCTGCAATGCGTTGAATAGATGTGATGTGTTGAATTTTTGTATGTTGCGTTTCAGACAAGTAATATAAAATAGCACCAGAAGAAATGATTCCTTCCTGAAGTTCTTCAATTCCAAAACCTTTTAGAGAATTTGTTTGAAAATGCTGAGTCAAACACTCAAAAGCATAATCTTGTTTAAAAATCCACTCATCCAGATAAAAAGTATGATAATCTTCTCCAAAATGCTCTTTAAATGGTTGTTTAAATGGTTTAGAAACCAGTACTTCACTGGGCTGAAAGTTTTGTAATAATTTATCTATATATTCTTCACTTCCTTGAGCGGTTAAAAACTCCCCTGTAGAAACATCTAAAAAAGATATTCCAATGGTTGTTTTTCCAAAATGTAAAGCGGCCAAAAAATTATTAGATTTAGACTGCAATACTTCGTCATTCATAGAAACTCCAGGCGTTATTAACTCCGTTACGCCTCGTTTTACAATGGTTTTAGTCATTTTTGGATCTTCAAGCTGATCACAAATAGCCACTCTAAGTCCGGCTTTAACCAGTTTAGGTAAGTAAGTATTTATAGAATGATGCGGAAACCCAGCCAAAGCTGTTTCTGTTTCAGATCCAGCTCCTCTTTTAGTGAGTGTAATATCTAAAATTTTTGAGGCTCTAATAGCATCTTCTCCAAAAGTTTCATAAAAATCACCCACTCTAAACAGCAAACAAGCATCGGGATATTTTGCTTTTATTCCGTTGTATTGCTTCATTAAAGGGGTTTCTTTTGTCTCTTTAGTGGTAGATTCTATCTTTTGTTTTGACACCGTTTTATTTTTTATAAATGCGAAGTTACAAAATTCAATCTCAAATTCCATTTCAAAGTAACTTGAAGCTTCATATTAGTTATTTTTTTGAAGGAATTTTACAAATAAAAGAGACTTGAAAACTAATAAATTACTGTATGTGTGATAGTTAAGAAATAGATTTTTCTGTGTTTTTTGTGTAATAGCTATTACACAAAAAACACAGAAAAAAAATAGCACCTCAAAAAAAGAATTAACTGTATAAACAAATAAATTAGTATTTTTGATGTGATTCCGTGTGGTTGATTATAACCTTTTTATTAAAAATAATCTTTTTTAGATAAAAAAAGCTTCCGCTAAACACTTTTTTACCTAAAAGAATGTAAAAACTTTTATCAAAAAGGAGGTTTTCATTATCATGACGGATAGGTAACTCAGAATAATAAATTTTTAATGTAACACACATTTTAAAATGCAGATAAAAATTAAAAACCTATCGCAACATCCGCTACCCAACTATGAAACTATGGCTTCTGCAGGTATGGATTTAAGGGCAAATATTTTAGAATCTATCACTCTAAAACCACTTGAAAGAGCCATTGTAAAAACAGGACTTTTCATAGAGTTACCCTTAGGCTATGAGGCACAAGTAAGACCTAGAAGTGGACTAGCAGCAAAAAACGGAATTACAGTTTTAAATTCTCCGGGTACTATTGATGCTGACTATCGGGGAGAAATTGGAGTTATTTTAGTGAACTTATCCTCACAAGATTTTATAATTCATAACGGAGAACGCATTGCCCAGCTTGTCATTGCAAAACACCACCAAGCCCAATGGGTAGAAGTAACCGAGTTGTCAGAAACACCAAGAGGGAAAGGAGGATTTGGCAGTACTGGCGTCAAGTGAAACAATATGACAAGTTTGCAACAACAAATATATCGCTATAGACACTATTGAAAACAAAACCGTAGTTAGAAAGCACCAATAGATAAGAAAATATCATAACGATTACGATAGAATAACGGAATTGCTTTAAAAATATACACATGGATAAAATATATTACTTGCCCTCGTGCAGTACCTGTAAGAAAATTATTAAATCACTGCCAAATTCAAATAAACTTGCCTTTATTGACATTAAGCAAAACCCACTTTCAGTCACAGATTTAGAAGCTATGTACCAATTATCAGGAAGTTATGAAGATCTTTTGAATAAAAAAGCACAATTGTATAAATCACAAGGATTAAAAAACAAAGTTCTAACAGAATCTGATTATAAAAAATATCTTTTAGAACATTATACTTTTTTAAACAGACCAGTTTTTATAATCAACAACAAAATTTATATTGGGAACAGTCAAAAAAACATAAAAGAAGTTCAAATAGTTTTAGAAAATGAATAAGGAAAACCTAACTTATTTTTAGAAACGGAATCTTTTACCAAGTGTGAGAAGTTCAATCGACTTCAGTGTAAGTAGTGCAAAATTTGTAACAAACAGTTAAGGTTTAAATGACTTTATAGCAACAAATTGCAAATTAAATTTGACTCAAGTTGCAAAAAATATCACCCGAATGGGTACAATTTTTTTAATAAAATTTGATTTTGTTTTTCACAAATTGATTTTACTTCAAAGGGGACATAAGTAATAATACCGATATAGTATGAAAATAGTCCATTTTTCTTGGACTATATTGAATACATAATCGGTATAACTATTCTGCAAGTTAGATTAAACAAAAAAAGTGTTGATTTTTTTTTGTAAAATTTGTCTTGCAGGGTAATTGATTGTATTAATGGTGGCACATGGTTTAAGTCTAAATTAATTCCTCAAAACGCTATATATGGAATCTCCTTTTGAAGATGTTTTATTTTTTTATTGAGGTTGTTTAAAAACATTTGATGATTTTCTGAATTTGGCTTGAAAGGTTTGTGCAAAAGTGATTTTTGAATATCATCAACCTCTGTCATAATTTTTTGACTTTCGGTTGAAATATAATTTTCTGAAAAACACTTCCATATATAGTCAATAGCTGTTTGACTGGGATGCAACATATCTTGGGCATAAAATCGATAGTCTCTGAGTTCGTCCATCATAATCTCAAAAGAGGGAAAATAGCTAAAAAAATGTGGTTTACTTTTTATGGAATGTAATGCTGATATCAGGTGTGCCTTACTTCTTGTGTTTTCTACAAAACCATCTTTTATATGTCGCACAGGCGAAATGGTAAAAATAAAAGCACAATTGGGATTACATTTCTTGATTAATGCTATACTATTTTGCATGGATTGTTCAATAACCTTTATAGATAGAATTTCTTTTGTAAATTGATTTTGAGGTACTTTATGACAGTTAGCAACAATATCCTTAGAGCAATTATTTTTATACACCCACGAGGTACCATAAGTAATGACAACATGAGTTGCCTTTTTTATTTGAGTTTTAAAAATATGTAAAATGCTGTTTAATTGTTGTAGTAGAGCTTCTGAAGATGGGTTGCTTAACATGGAATGAACTTCAAAACAATGCCATAAATTATTATGATAAAAAATATCCTCAGCAGAAAATTCAATTTCATGTACCGCACGATGAATTAATTTTTCAATAGATACTGGGTTAAAAATAATTCCTAGAGGATTTGTAGTATTCTTAAACTTAAAATACTCAAATTTTAACGCCATACTTTCGGCAAAACAAGAGCCTAAAAGCAAGATATTGCTATTATAAGAAATAGGGTTTTGAGATTTATTTAAAGGAATTTTTGTAGTGAAATTCATTGATTACATGATTTGAAAAGAAACTAAAAATTATTGATATAGATTTTTTCTCTTCTGTTTTCTAAAAAAATATTTTATCTCATTTTCCCTAAAAGGTGTATTTGTTAATTGAATTTAAGGTAAAAAATCATTTACTTTCTCTAAAACATCTTTAATTCCTGAAACATTTTTCCCTTTACCAGATGCAAAAAAGGGCTGTCCGCCACCGTTTCCGTCAATGTGTTTTACGAGTTCTTTGATTACTGTTCCAGCGTTTAATTTGTTTTTTTCAACTAATTCTTTTGAAATGTAACAATGTATATTTGGCATATCATCTTCAACTGATGCTAAAAAAACAAAAGCATTAGGTTTAGAAATTCCAATTGACATGGCTAAATCTTTTGTTGCACTCATTGATAAATCTACTTGTTGAGCTACAAAGTGGATTCCGTTAATTTCTTGAAAACTTGATTCTAAATTGTTTTTTAATGCGGCTACTTTTTCTTTTACTAATTGCTCTATTTGCTTTTTAATTTTAACATTCTCATCAATCAAGGAAGTAACAGATTTTAAAACATCTTGCGGATTTTTTAAGACTTCTTTAATTTGGTCTAAAGTATCTTCTTGATTTTTATAAAAATCTTTTACAGCACTGC
>DAINSR010000006.1:5875-6704 GCA_036741255.1 Flavobacterium sp. | reverse complement strand
AATACGTCTAACTCCAGAAGCAACAGCACTTTCTGATATAATTTTGAAATGCCAAATATCGGCGGTATTTTTTACGTGAATGCCTCCACATAGTTCTCTACTATTGCCAAATTGAATCATGCGAACATTATCGCCATATTTTTCGCCAAACAATGCCATAGCTCCTTTTTCTAAAGCCTCCTTAATGGGTATGTTTCTGTATTCTTGAAGTTGCAATTGAGCATTAATTTGATTGTTTACACTTGCTTCTACTTGACGTAATTCTTCCTCTGTAACTTTTGAAAAATGTGAAAAATCAAAACGCAAATAATTTGGATTTACTAATGAACCTTTTTGCTCTACGTGAGTTCCAAGAATGTTCCTTAATGCCAGGTGCATTAAATGGGTTGCCGTGTGATTTTTTGATGTGGAAGTCCTTAAGTCAGTGTTTACTTGTGCAATAAATGTTTGATTTAAATCTTTGGGTAAACTTTTTGCAAAATGAATAATTAAATTATTTTCTTTCTTAGTATCTATAATCTCTATTATTTCGGTTTGTAAATCTCCACCTTCTGAGAGTTTGAGGGGTTTTAATGTGCCTTTGTCGCCCACTTGTCCGCCACCTTCTGGATAAAACGGTGTAGTATTTAAAACAATTTGATATAAAATTCCGTCTTTTTTTGAATCAACTTTACGAATTTGGGTAATTTTCACCTCTGTTTGTGTTTTATCATAACCCACAAAAGGCTGTGCTGCTTCTTGGTGATGGTTTAATTTTGGGTTTTCAATAATACTCCAATCTTCAGTTGTAACTTCTGAAGCGGCTCTAGAACGCAACTTTTGTTTTTGT
>DAINSR010000006.1:0-5865 GCA_036741255.1 Flavobacterium sp. | reverse complement strand
ATTCAGTTTCAAATGCTGTTTCATTAAAAGAATAGCCCTTTTCTTTTAAAATTAAAGCGGTCAAATCTTTTGGGAAACCATAAGTGTCGTATAATTCAAAAACTTTTGCCCCAGAAATTTCTTTTGATGAGGTTTCTAAAATTACTTTATCTAATAATTGCAAACCTTGATCGAGTGTTCTTAAAAAGGAAGCTTCTTCTTCTCTAATTACGTTTGTTACTAATTGTTGTTGCAGTTTTATTTCGGGGAAAAACTCACCCATTTGGTTTGCTAAAACTTCTACTAATTTATATATAAAAGGTTCTTTAGTGTTCAAAAAAGTAAACCCATAACGAATGGCACGTCTTAATATTCTACGAATAACATAGCCAGCACCAGTGTTTGAGGGTAATTGACCATCGGCAATGGCAAAAGCCACAGCACGAACGTGATCTACAATGACACGAATGGCAATGTTTATTTTTTCCTCATTTGCATTTGCTATGGACAGCTCATTTACGGACAGGTCGCGACCTGTCCGTACATACGAAAATCCTGTAATTTGTTCTACTTTGTTTATTAATGGCGTAAAAACATCGGTGTCATAATTTGATGTAACGCCTTGCATTGCCATGCACAAACGTTCAAAACCCATGCCCGTATCTACGTGCTGTGCGGGTAATTTTTCTAGCGATCCATTTGCTTTGCGGTTAAATTCCATGAAAACATTGTTCCAAATTTCCACTACTTGTGGGTGGTCTGCGTTTACTAAATCTCGACCCGAAATTTTACTTCTTTCTTCTTTAGAACGAATGTCGATGTGAATTTCTGAACAGGGACCACACGGACCTTGATCTCCCATTTCCCAAAAATTATCTTTTTTACTTCCTAAAATAATTCTGTCTTCGCTTACATATTGTTTCCAAATATCAAAGGCTTCTTGATCAAAAGGAACGTTTTCTTCTTTATTTCCTTCAAAAACCGACACATATAATCGGTCTTTCTCTAATTTTAATACTTCGGTTAAAAATTCCCAAGCCCAGGCAATGGCTTCTTTTTTAAAATAATCGCCAAAAGACCAATTGCCAAGCATTTCAAACATGGTGTGATGATAAGTATCAAACCCCACATCCTCTAAATCGTTGTGTTTACCAGAAACGCGAAGCCATTTTTGAGTATCGGCAATTCTATTACTTTTTGGAACTGCGTTTCCTAAAAAATATTCTTTGAACTGAGCCATGCCCGAGTTGTTGAACATGAGTGTGGGATCGTCTTTTAAAACAATGGGTGCCGATGGTACTATGAGGTGATTTTTTGATTCAAAAAACTGTAAAAATTGTCTTCTAATGTCTTGCGATTTCATTTTTTTATGGTGTGCTTGTTAAAAAACTGACCTTTATGCTGCCTTTAATTTGTTTTTAGCCCAGATTGTAACGGCATCCTTTTTTATTTTTGTGCCACAAAGCAAAAAAATAAAAAAGATAGAGTGAAAAGCTGGAACTAAATTTGTAAAAAGACCCTAGCAAATGTGCTGCAAAAAAAAATAAAAATAGTTTTTGTTGAAACATTTATTAAATTTGCTTGTTGAATAATGGTCTATTTTATTTAGGCACAAAAATACTATATTTTATATAATGTCGAAGGTAAAATATTATTACGACCCTGAAAATTTATCATATAAAAAAATTACTCCAAAAAAATGGCGGAGAGTTGGTTTTGTGTTTTTGTTTTTTTTAGCGGCAGCCTTGTTTGGTTTTTTAAGTTTTATAGTACTTTTAAATAGTAGTTATTTAGAAACCCCAAAAGACCGTTTTCAGGCCAGAGAAATTCAGAATTTGAGCATAAATTATAAGATTTTAAACAAGAAAATTGACCAGCTTGAAGAGGTTTTGAATGCTATTGAAGACAGAGACAACAATATTTATAGGGTATATTTTAATAGCAAACCCATATCAGTGGAGCAGCGAAGAGAGGGTTTTGGTGGGGTTAATAGATACAAAGAGTTGATGGGATATAATAATGCAGACTTAGTTATTAATGCAACAAAAAGAGTAGATGTATTGACAAAAGCAGTAGTTATTCAGTCAAAATCTCTTGATGAGATTATAAAACTAGCAAACGGTAAAGAAAAATTATTAGCCTCTATACCTGCTATTCAGCCTGTTAAAAATGAGCAATTAAAACGCATGGCATCTGGTTTTGGGTATAGAAGTGATCCTTTTACTAAGGCACGAAAGTTTCATTATGGAATGGATTTTACGGCACCTACAGGCACACCCATTTATGCAACAGGAGATGGTGTGGTAGTAAAGGCAGACAATTCTTTATCTGGTTATGGTAATCACATAGAAATAAACCATGGTTTTGGCTATGTTACTTTGTATGCACATTTGAGTAAATATAAGGCTCGTGCAGGACAAAGGGTAAAGCGTGGTGATGTAATAGGCTATGTGGGCAGTACTGGCAGGAGTGAAGCACCGCATTTACATTATGAGGTTTTAAAAGACCGACAAAAAGTGAATCCTATTAACTTTTACTATGGAAGTATATCGGCAGAGGAGTATGTTAATATTTCAAAAATTGCCAATCAGGAAAATCAGTCTTTAGATTAAAATTTATGATAATAACAGCATCATATAATAGAATTTAAAAATATGCACATAGATTTGCCAGAAGGGAAGTTATATTACAGCATGGGGGAAGTTTCAAAAGCTTTTGGGGTAAATGCCTCATTAATTCGTTTTTGGGATGGCGAGTTTGATATTTTAAAACCTAAGAAAAACGCAAAAGGGAATAGAAAATTTACCCCAGAGGACATTAAAAACTTAAAGCTAATTTATCATTTAGTAAAAGAAAGAGGCTTTACACTAGAAGGAGCAAAAATACATTTAAAAGAAAATCAGAAAAAGGCGTTAGACAAGTTTGAAATTATTTCAAAATTAGAACAAATTAAAAACGAATTGATAAAATTTAAAGAATCATTATAAGTTGATTTTGATTAAAAATTTTGATATAAGGAACTATAAATTTAACAAAAAAAGACAAATAATAAACAATAAGAATAATTAAAAATTAGAAATTATGAAAAGATGGTTGATTCCAGTAATTGTAGTAGGTGTACTTATTTTTGGTATAATCTCGTGGTACATAGGTGTTAAAAACGGGGCTGTTTCAGTGAACCAAGGAGTTAGTAAAGAATGGGGAAATGTAGAAACAGCTTATCAAAGACGAAATGATTTGATAGGAAACTTAGTTAAAACCGTGAAAGGTGCAGCAGATTTTGAAAAATCTACACTAGAGTCGGTTATAAAAGCTCGTTCAGAGGCAACTGCCGTTAAAATAGACCCTACAAATATTACACCAGAACAGCTAAATCAATTTAATCAGGCACAAGGCGGACTGAGTTCGGCTTTGTCTCGACTTTTAGTTACGGTAGAAAAATATCCTGATTTAAAAGCCAATCAAAACTTTTTGAAACTACAAGACGAACTAGCAAGTACAGAAAATCAAATTTTAACAGCTCGAACTCGTTTTAACGAAAAAGTGGAGCTATACAACAACTATGTGCTTAAAATGCCAAGAAGTTTTGTTTTGAGTGAGTATAAAGAAAAATCTTATTTTGAGTCGGTAAAAGGTGCTGAAAAACCTGTTGAAGTAAATTTTGATTTTGACAATAAACCTCAGTAAATATGTCAAAAACCGAAGATTTTTTAACCTCTAAAGACGAGCAAGAAATTGTTGAAGCTATTAAAATTGCTGAGGAAAACACCTCGGGAGAAATTCGTGTGCATTTAGAAAATCACTCAGATAAAGATGCTATACAAAGAGCTCAAGAGGTTTTTAACTCTTTAAAAATGTTTGAAACACAAGCTAGAAACGGAGTTTTGTTTTATGTAAATATTGCTGGGCATCAATTTGCCATTATAGGAGATGAAGGCATTAATAAAGTAGTTCCAGAGGATTTTTGGGAGAGTACAAAAAACATTGTTATTGAAAATTTTAAAAATCAAAACTATAAAAACGGACTTGTAGCGGGTATAGAAAAAGCAGGAGAGCAATTAAAACGCTATTTTCCTTATCAATCAAACGACATCAACGAATTAACTAATGAAATTTCAAAAGAATAATGATTAAAATGCGTTATACCCTTATTCAATTTACAATTTCTATTGTTATTTTGTTGCTGTCTTCTTTTGGATTTTCGCAATATAAAATTCCCGAAGTTCCAAAATTTCAAACATCAGTTTATGACTATGCTGCTGTTTTAAAAGAAAATGAAAAAAAGGCATTAGAAGAAAAACTAATCCATTTTTCTGACAGCACCACTACACAAATTGTTGTTATTACTATTGAGAGTTTAAATGGCGAAGACATAGGGATACTCACTCCCAGATGGGGGCAAGAATGGGGTATAGGCGGTTCAAATCAAAATGATAATGGGGTAATTATTCTTTTAGCAAAAAAAGAACGCAAAATATGGATTTCGGCAGGATATGGTTTAGAATCATTTTTAACCGCAGGAATTGTAGGAGAAATTATCCGTAACATCATTGTACCCGAGTTTAAAGCAGGTAGTTATTACAGCGGTTTAGACAAAGGCACTACGGCAATTTTTGAGGTTATTAAAGGAACATTTAAAGGTACTAGAGTTCAAAATAAAAAAGGTAATCCGTTTCCATTGATTGCTTTTATAGTGGTTATTGTACTTTTAATTTTCTTCATCTCAAAAAGCAAGAACAGTGGTGGTGGCAGAAACAATGGAACTGGTAATTTTGATGGTTCAGATATTTTAAATATGATTATTTTGAGTAGTCTGGGTCGAAGCGGTGGCGGTTTTGGCGGGTCTTCGGGTGGTGGTTTTGGCGGAGGTTTTGGCGGTGGTGGATTCTCTGGTGGAGGAGCTGGTGGTAGTTGGTAAATTTAGTGTTTGTTTGATTTTTATAATCCCGCTGAAAAATCTTTACACTCTTTTTTTGTTCAGTATTATTGGAGTTCATCAATGTTTGATGTCTCTTTTTCTTAAAATTTAAAAATATTACTAAACACTCATAAAAAATAAGTGAGGTAATAAAAATAAATAATCACGGACTTTTTTATTTTTTATGGGTGTTTAGTAATTGCTTTGCAGTTGTGTTTTTAGTTTTGTTAACAAAGTCTAATGCATATTTTGAGTTTAATAAATACTTGCATTCTTATATTTATTTTAACAACTTTATTTTACTGAATTAGATTGAAGGCCACCTCTAAAAACTCCTTTTTATTACGAAATAGTCTTTTAAAAAACTTATTTTTCATGACAAAATAAGTTTTTAGAGGTGCCCTAAAGATTTATTAAACCGAAACTAGCTTGCTTGAGCTTCTGTATAAAAAACTGGTATAAATATGTCTTCTTGCAAAACGGCTGGGCGACTCGGCATTGACCATTTTAATGTAAGTATTTTTAGGAACACCAAAGTATTCAAACTTAGAACCATCAAGAAATTCAATATATAGAACGGTATTCTCCATATAGAAATCGCTAATATTGAAGTTTTTAATAGTGTTTTCATAAGCCTCTTTAACCTTTTCTTGTGTTTCTGGAGCTATGCTCACTAAAAAATGATATGCTTCAATTATGTTTTTGCTTCTTTCTTCAGCAATATGTCTTTCAGAGTCATCAATAATTGTGTCTGGATGATCTTGTTTCATATTGTTTCTATAAATGGTTTTTAATTCTTTTAGAGTAACGTTTTTATCCACATTGAGCAATTTTCTGTATTCAGCAATTTTTTTTGTATTCATATTTTTAAAGTATAATTTTCAATAGTTTTGTATGTTATCGCTTTTAGTTTATGTAATACCGATTATGTATTCAATATAGTCCAAGAAAAATGGACTATTTTCATA
>DAINSR010000005.1:18002-21089 GCA_036741255.1 Flavobacterium sp. | reverse complement strand
TTTTTGAAGTAGTTTTAGTTTGTAATAGATTTCTAATGCGTATTTTGGGTTTAAGTACATTACCAAAATTGTATAACTCTATTTGTTATTAGATGCTTCTTTTAAATCGTTGCCACCTGGAAGGTTCATTTTGTCTGTTAGTTGGGAAATTTCTTCCAAATAAAAATCCCCTGTTAACGATAAAATCACCGTCGGATTTTTTTTACTTTCTCCTTCTATAAATAATAGTAACTCTTTTACAACAGCACTATTGGTATTAGTTTTAATGTAAATTTTAATATTTTTCTTGTCATTATTCACTCGCATTAATTCCTCTAATGGATTTGTTTTCAAATAATTAGAAACAGCTGTTCTCATGTCTTTCCCTAGTTTAGTATCTTCTGTAGAATATACTTTTAGCTTATCTAATTTTTTTAACAAATTGAAGTATTGTTGCATTTCTTTGTCGTTTGGGTCAGATTTAACCTTGCTCATCATATCAAACATCTTTTCATTTACAACAAGTGTTTTAACTTTGTTGTTTTCTTCAAATGTATCAAAAATGGACTGTGCTACGATTATGTTGGAAATTAACAAGAAAATTAACGCTATATTATATTTCATCTGAGAATTTATCATTTAAAAATTATTTTTTTGTTTTTTCATATTCCTCTAAATATGATGCCTGTTGCAAACCTTCATTCATACTATTTGATAATAGTTGAAGGGCTTTATGTGTTTCTATGAGTGCCTCTTTTGGATCATCTAGCGTGCCTAGATTTTCTTTTGGTTTTAACATTTTTTTGTCCGTATAAAAAATTAAGATTGTTATCAAGAAAACACCAACGGCAATAAAAATCATATTTTTCTTGCACTTATCTCGTAGCTTTGTTTTAGTATTCATAAAAATATAGATTTTTTTTAACAATTTAAGATTAAAGAATTGAATGAATTTTGATTTTATTGACGCTCTCTGTTGGTTTAACCCGATGCTTTCTTCTATGTCTAATCACAAAACGTACTTTTATTGCTTTAAAATTTCCATTAATAACACGTTTGCAACAAAAAATCACACATAACGACTACGTTCTATATCAGCTTAAAGATGGAAAAGTATGACCTCTAAAAACAAAAAATTATAATATCTAAACGAAAAATTATTTGAGAAACAAAAATATTCATAAATTTACATATTATATTGGAATTTTACATAAAAGTCATTTCACTTTTTTATTTCAAAAAATCTTTCTATTAATTTTTGTTTTTTGCTAGTGTTTCTGAAGATCTCATGGTTACTAAAGTTTAATACTTTTGAAATTAGTCTAATAAATAGCTATTAATGAAAAAAAAATATTTTATTTTTATTATTGTTGGATTTTTGTTTACTTTTCAAAATTGCAGTGATGATTTTGACGATGTATTGAAGTTTAGTTCCCCAAAGGAATTTGTGTGGCGAGGTTTAAATCAATATTATTATTGGCAAAAAAATTCCCCTGATTTATTAGATAATAGATTTTTAACAAACACAGATTTTCAAAATTTTATTAACACTTATCAAAGTCCAGAAAGTTTGTTTAAGCATTTATTATTAAGGCCTAATGATAGATTTAGTGTCATTTATAATGATTATAGTGTGTTAGAAGCCGTGCTACAAGGAAGCTCAAAAACTACAGGAATAGACTATGGTTTAAAACGTAAAACAGCTGGTGGTTCTGAGGCTTTTGGGTTTGTTAGATACATATTGCCTAACTCAGACGCTTCAACTAAAAACATTCAAAGAGGTGACATTTTTTATGCCGTTGATGGTGTACCACTATCTGTAAATGCTCAAGGTTTTTTAAATCCTTCTGGTTTATCAAATGACACTTTTACATTAAATCTTGCTGATTATGATAATGGGGCTATAACACCCAATGGGCTTTCAGTTACTTTATCAAAAACAGCTTATTCAGAAAATCCTGTTTATATTAAAAACATTCATATTGTTGGGAATAAGAAAGTTGGTTACTTAATGTATAATGGTTTTTTTGCAAATTATGTAAACGAACTAAATAATGCTTTTGCATATTTTAAAGGCGAGGGAATTACGCATTTAGTTCTTGATTTAAGATACAATTCGGGTGGATCAGTAAATGTTGCAACAGAACTTGCCAGCATGATAACAGGGCAGTTTAACGGTCAAATTTTTGCAAAGCAACAGTGGAATGAAAAAATAATGGCTTTTTTTAATGCATCAAATTCTAACGGATTATTTAATAAATTCAAATCTACTTTGAGTAATGGAATCGGTATAAATAGTTTAAATTTAGATAAGGTTTATATACTTACATCAAAATCAACAGCTTCGGCTAGTGAACTCGTTATTAATAGTTTAAAACCATATATTACTGTAATCCAAATAGGTGATGTTACAACAGGAAAAAACGTGGGGTCTGTTACTTTATATGACTCACCTAGTTTTACGAAGCAAAATCTAAATCCTGGACACAAATATGCTATGCAACCCATTGTTTTAAAAATAGTTGATAAAAATAACCAAAGTAGTAGTGATAGTGGCATAATACCTACAAAAGCGTATGTAGAAAAATTAGATAATATGGGAGTTTTGGGGCAAAGTTCTGAACCGTTGCTTAGTCTTGCTCTTGAATATATCAACACAAATGGTAAACTAAATATAGAAAATCAATCTAAACTTTTTGAGCATTTGAGCGATTCTAAATCTATTGATGGTATAGAAAAAGGGATGGTTGTAGAATTTCCGTTAAAAAAATAAAAATAGAGATTGTTCAAAAGTTAAATTTCTGATATTTTAAACTTGTTTTACAAACTTAAACATTTGGCAATCAATTATTTTAGAAGTAGAAATAAATTCAGCTACGCAAAGCAATGACTTTCAGGATAATCTCTATTTTTGAATAAATTTGATTTTTTAGTTGAAATAAAATCCTGCTGGGATTATGCCTACATTATACTGATTTTCTAGAGTTCCTGATAATGAGTAAATGTAAACCTTTCCTTTAGAATTATAGTCGCCTGCATCTCCTACATAAATTTTATTATTTGCCACCGCAAAGCTATAAATACCATACACACCCTGTGCTGTTGTGC
>DAINSR010000005.1:14407-17992 GCA_036741255.1 Flavobacterium sp. | reverse complement strand
GAATATTGAATTTGTAGGAAGTGTCGTTGCATTTAAAACCATTGAAAAAATATCTGAACCTTCTGTGTAAAACAGGGTATCATCAACAATAGTTAAATTTGAGGGATGGCTGCCCAATGGATAATTTAAACTAAACGAAGATGAAGTATCTGATAAATCAATTTTTATTAGTTGCCCTATAGTTTCAGTTCCAGTCCATGATTCTTTTCCACCGCATAATACATATAAATTTCCATTTTTAATTTGCATAGAATTTGGAATATCACCCACAATGATTGACGATGCAACAGAGTTTGTAGCTGTATTAATTATAGAAATTGTGTTTCCGTAACCAAAACCTCCTTTATGGGCTACATATAACTTTCCGTTGTTTTCTATGATTCGCTCTGGACCTTCAACCACCGAAATAGTATTAGATATAGTATAATTTGATAGGCTAACAACTGCTATATAATCATCTGTTGTTACACTTCCATCTCCCCAATTTGTGATGTATGCGTTGCCATTTGAAAAAGCTATGTATCTGGGATTATCTAATCCTGTATCAATTGTAGCCACATGCTCTAGTGAATATCGATTTACAATTTCAATTTTATTTGAAACATTCACTACAATAAAAGCCAAATTATTAAAAAAACCAATATCCTGAGCGGTATTACCTAATATTCTCGTGGGATTTACTGATAAATATGCACTTTCTTGAAATGTTGTAAAATCATTTGACAAATAAGAAATTGTGGCATTATCCTGACCAAAATTACCTTGGTTCAGTATCAAAACGCCATTATCATAAGCTCCCAGTGGTACATCTGTAATATTTTGGAGTTCATCAGGGGTACAAGAGCTAAAAAAAATAGAAATGAATACAAGGATAAGTGCTTTTTTTAAAATCATTTTATTACATATTTAAGGTTAAATTTATCATATAATTTCGACCAGGCATGGGTCTTGATAATACATTTTGATAGGGTTTGTTTTCTAAATTTTGAACAGAAAAACTAAAAATCACTGCTTGTTGTTTTCCAATTTTATATTCTATTGAAGCGTTAGAAATTTTATATCCTTCTAAATCATAAAAATTATCGCTAGAAGTAAAAACACTACCATTAAAAATATTTTGATAAGTACAGGTAATTTTATTATACCGAAACGCTACACTTGACGTTAGTTTATGAAACGGAACATAAATAAGTTGTTTTTTTGTAGCATCGTTTTTTGAAACAGTATAGGAATATGTGCCGTTATACTGCAGTGCCATATTTTTAAATTCTTTCTTTAATGTAGCAAAAGCTTCTATCCCATATATGGTAACGTTCTCTGTATTTGTGGGTTGCCATTGTCCTGAACTATCAGGGAGCCAACGAAGCATTTCTTTAATTTTTGAATAAAATGCTGTGGCAGTTAGCGAAGCAATTTTTGAACTAAAAACCTGACTCACCTCTGCCTGCAGTGAACTTTCTGGTTTTAAATTTAAATGGTTATTTCCTTGCCAATATAAATCATTAAACGTGGGAATTCTAAAATTTTTTGACCCAGAAAATCTAATAGAATACCAATCAAGTAATTTTAAATTGCCTCCAAGTGAGTATAGAAAGGGACTTTTATAATTGTCTGTAATTTCTTTTCTAATACTTGCTTCGTATGTAAAAAATGAAAAAAGATGGTGTTTAACAAGCAGACTAGCCGACTTTATCTCTCTTGTTTTTTTTGAAAAAATTGAACCAAAACCAGTGTTTTTTGTAAAGTCTATAATTCCATTTACTTTAATTTTGTCAGACAAATCAAATAACAAATCATATTTTACAATTAATGTTTTAGCATTTCCTACTGTAAAATTTTCTACTGCTTTATTTTCAAAATATTGAAACGATTCATTTAAAAAAGCCACTTTAGTTTTTGAAGTAAACAAACTCGAATAATTTGTCCATTCAAATAAGTTTCGAGTATTAAAATCTAGGTATTTACTTTTTGATGGCGAGGCAATTGTTCCAGAAAAATGCCGCTCACCATCAAACAAATAGCTAAAAAAATAAACCTCATTGTTTTTATTTATTTTATAGCCAATGTGGGTGTTTAAACTATTATTATGAAATTGCCCATTTTCATTTTTTTTATTAAATCCAATATACTCATAATCATTTTCAGATTGATTGTGCGATATACTTGCACGGGCTGAGATTTTATTTGTTGCAAAATCAAGTGTATAGTTTGCTCCATGAGATGAAAAACTACCGCTATTTAAAGAAAATTGGTTATTGAATTTTTCTTTAAATGAAACTTCATTATTTAAATGAATAGTCCCTCCCATGGCACCACTACCATAAATAACACTGCCACCACCAGATCTCACCACTATTGAATTAAAATCGTGTGTGTTTAATATATTAAAATCTGTTTGTCCATTAAGCTGTGAGTTGATGTTGATTCCGTTCCAAATAACGGCTGTTTGCTGTGCTGTTGTTCCTCTAAAGGAAGGTGAAGATACCATTCCATATCCGTTTTCTTTAAAGTAAATTCCAGAATTATTTCTTAATAATGATGTGAGAGAAACTTGATTTTTTTTGATAATACTATCATTTAGAATCAGAGTATTTAGTGCTTCTGAAAAATTTTTTAATTGCATATCAGAAACCACTACTTCTCTTAACAGAAAAATAGAGTCTTTTTGTTGTGCCCAATTAATAGAGCAAACTGTTAAAAATAGTAACAGAGCATTTTTTTGAAACATATCCTAATTAAAACTTTTATTCCCGAAAGTTTGTTTGGGTTAAGAATTAGGCAGGTCTCCTGGCTTGCGTCTTGTTATTGACCTTCCCATTAAGAAGTTAGTTTCAATTTTTTAAATTAGAATTATCTAAATTAAAAATTTTGATCTAAATACTCAACAGTGGCATTGTAGATAATAACAAGCTGATTAGCTTACAGTTGCGGGTACAGCTCAAGAATATGGAATTAGCTAATGTTGTTTTTTATTGATGATAAAAAATTTTAAATCTTAAATCGACAACTTTTTAACAAGGACTAAAAACGTTACTTGATTCCCTTTTAATGCTTGTACTAAATAGAACAAGCAACCATAATTCAGGGGCAAAGATACTTTTTAAAATTAAAGTATTGCGATTTTTAAGTTAATTTTTATATTACTAGCATACAAATCAAAATTAACTATCTGAAATCAATAAAAAAAGCAGACCTGTAAGCCGGATTCTGTTCTCTTTCTATGAAATAAAAAGATACCTTATCATTTATCTTGATTATACATTACTGCATAATTCTAGCTTTCTACCCTTCAACAACGAGCGAGTAACCCTTAAATGTTGATATACTTGAAATTGCACCGCATAGAGTTTACCTGGTTTCACTACAGCATTATCTGTACATACTTTCTGTTGCACTGGTCCTACCTCGCCTAAGCGGGTGACGGGAATTACCCGCTATGCTACTCTTTGGTGTCCGGACTTTCCTTCCTGAAATATCAGAACGATAAGGCGGTCTGCAATACAAAGATAAGTATTCACTAACAAAAACAATACTAAAAATCAGTAATGCTGTTAAGACTATTGAATAATTTGTTTTAGTGTCCTT
>DAINSR010000005.1:0-14397 GCA_036741255.1 Flavobacterium sp. | reverse complement strand
AATAAAAAAAGTAAAAAGCCAGTGCAGAAACTTTTTTTTGCAAATAGAAAAAGTTTAAACATCTTCTTTGTTATATTTGTAAAACAATTAAAGCCATGGAACAATTTATAGTATCAGCTCGAAAATATCGTCCACAAACATTTAAAGATGTTGTGGGGCAATCTGCCATTACAAACACTTTACTTAATGCCATAGAAAACAATCACTTGGCTCAAGCACTACTCTTTACTGGTCCCAGAGGTGTTGGAAAAACTACTTGTGCACGAATTTTAGCTCGAAAAATTAATCAAGAAGGTTATGACGACCCATATGAAGATTTTTCTTTCAATGTTTTTGAACTAGACGCTGCCTCAAACAACAGCGTAGATGACATTAGAAATATTATAGACCAAGTAAGAATACCCCCACAAACTGGGAAATATAAGGTATATATAGTTGATGAGGTCCACATGCTATCTTCTGCTGCTTTTAATGCGTTTTTAAAAACTTTAGAAGAACCACCAAAACACGCTATTTTTATTTTAGCCACAACAGAAAAGCATAAAATTATACCCACCATTTTATCGCGTTGCCAAATATTTGATTTTAAAAGAATTACAATAAACGATGCAAAAGAACATTTAAGAGATATTGCAATTGAACAAGGCATAACTTTTGAAGATGATGCTTTACACATTATTGCTCAAAAAGCCGATGGTGCCATGCGAGATGCACTGTCTATTTTTGACAGAGTGGTTTCTTATTGTGGCAATAACCTTACTCGTGTGGCTGTTTATGAAAATCTTAATGTATTGGATTTTGAATATTATATAAAAGTAACCAACCATATTTTAGAAAATAATATTCCTCAAGTGCTACTCGATTTTGATTTGATATTAGCTAAAGGATTTGATGGACATCATTTTATTTCAGGATTAGCCTCTCATTTTAGAGATTTATTAGTTTGTAAAACCCCAGAAACGCTGAGCCTATTAGAGTCTGGGGATCAAGCAAAAGAACAATATCGTGTACAATCACAAAAAGCATCACAAGATTTTTTACTCAAAGGAATTGAACTTGCTAACACAACCGATTTGAATTATAAAACAAGTCAAAATCAACGATTACTCGTAGAATTGTGCCTTATGCAGTTAGCCTCTATCACATTTGATGGAGAAAAAAAAAAGCATGACCACTACATAATTCCAGCAACCCATTTTAAAAATAACTCGTACTCAATAACTGAAGTTAAATCAATTACAGCACCTACACCACTAAATAATCAAACTAAAACTTCTTTTTTAGAAAAAAATGAATCAGAAAACATAAGTAATATTGACTCAACTTTACATCAGGAAACTCAAGTAAAAGAAAACTATTCCATTATACAAAATGAAACTAATATAGTTGCAGAAACTTCAACTTCTTTAAATAAAAATCAGCAAGATATAGCAAATAAAGAAAATGAATCTTCAATAAATGTAGCCAAAGTATCTGCCTTTTCATTAGCAGGATTAAGAGCTAAAAAAGAATTAGAAGCAAAACAAAACATACATTCAAATTCGTTAAAAGAATTGCCCTCAAACCATTTTTCTGAAACAGAGATGCTTGTGTTGTGGAATAAATTTGCAGAAAAACTCGCCAACTCAGGGAAAATGTTATTATCTACATACATGACAATGAATGATCCTGTGCTTAACAACAATATCATTACCCTACAATTACCCAATCAAAGTACTAAAGAAGAATTTTTGTCGGGTTGTGCAGATTTGTTAGGCTATTTGAGAGGCAAACTTCATAATCATGACATAATTATTGAAGTAAACGTCAATGAAGATGTTGAAAAAAAATATGCTTTTACACCCCACGAAAAATATGAACGATTAAAAGCTATTAATCCAGTTCTTGATATATTGAGAAAAACTTTTGATTTAGAACTATAGCCTTTACTTTTTGTTTTTTTTCTTAGCATCGCGTTTTCGTTCCATATTTCTATTAGTTGAACCTGAAACTTTTTTATATCTTTTTCCTGGTCCGCCTAAGTTTACTTTACTATTTTTTTTGCTTTTTTCATGAAAAGAAGCACCCCGTTCTTCATCAATTTTAGTCTTTTTAACTTTCATTTTTACCTTATCCTTTTCAAACTCAAGTTTTCTAACTTCAACAACTACATTTTTAGGAATATCTAAAATTTCAATTTCCATTTGCATCAAACTTTCCACTTCAAAAAGCGTCTCCTCTTCTTTAGGTGCTATAAAACTTATCGCGATTCCCTGTTTATCTGCACGTCCTGTTCTTCCTATTCTATGAATATAACGTTCGGGTTCATCAGGAAATTGCAAATTAAAAACATGAGAAACATTACTAATGTCTAAACCTCTCGCCATAATATCTGTAGTAACAAGCCCACGCAAATTGCCACTTTTAAAATCGTCCATAGTTTGAAGCCTATAATTTTGAGTTTTATTAGAATTAATAACCCCAAACTGCCCTACAAAATGCTCTTCTAAAAAATCAAAAACAACTTCAGAAATACGCTTGCTATTAATAAAAATTAAAACTCGTGTGGTAGAATTATCATTTTCTAAAACATATTGCAACACATTTAACTTTGTCAAAAAATTTGGCACACAATACACATATTGACTTATTTGCTCTAACGGAGTACCACTTGGCACTAGAGAAATCTCTTGCGGAAAATCAAAATACTCCTCTAACAACTCATCTACTTCGTCAGTCATAGTGGCAGAAAATAAAATATTCTGTTTTTTTGAACGCATCATTGATAAAATTGCGGTGAGTTGTGTTTTAAACCCTAAATTCAAAATTTCATCAAATTCATCAATTACAAGTTTTTGTAAAGCATCAAAACGCACCACATTATCTAGTGCTAAATCCATTATTCTACCCGGAGTAGCCACCAGAATGTCGGTACCATTATAAACCTGTGTTTTTTGAGTATTAATGTTCACACCTCCATAAATTCCAAGAGTTCTAATATTCATGTAGGCTGTTAGTTTTTCAATCTCTGCCACAACTTGCACCACAAGCTCTCTAGTGGGAACAAGGATTACCACACGCGGAATATGTAAATCTGAAATAAACTTCCACTGTTTTAAAATTGGTAACAAATAAGCAAATGTTTTTCCAGTTCCAGTTTGTGCAATAGCCATTACATCTCTTCCAGATAGAATAGCCTTAAACGCTTTTGATTGAATGGGAGTCGGTTTTTCAAAACCTAAAGCATCAACTGCTTTTTGAAGTGATTTAGGTAAATCAAACGCTGAAAAAGAATTCATTTTTTCTTATTTTAATGACAAAAGTACAATTTTTATTTTTGCAATGTTTAGTTCTAATGAAAGAGTCAAAAAAGGAAAGTGTTAAGAATTTAATACATATTATTATTAGGTGCCTTCTCCAGCTGTTCATTACAAGTTTTTGCGTTTTTTGCACCATTTTTTAAAATTTTTAAAGGAGCTTCTAGGGTCGCTCTTTAAAAATAAAAAAATTAGGCACAAAAACACAAAAAGCTTTCCATTACCATCTGGGGCAAAAATTTGTCTTTGGCACAACATTTGTCCAAAAAGCAAAAAATCAATCATGAAAAACCTATTTTTCTTTCTTGCAATTTCATTTTTATTCATCGCGTGTAAAGACACAACTTTACATAACAGCTTCATCTACTTTTCAGAAGCTCAACCGGTAAATGTAGCAGTCATAAACAGTTTCCCTAAGAAATTTGTTCGCACTTATTCATTAAATTATTCAAACAGATTAACTATAGAACCAAAATGTATATTTAGAACTGAAATAGAAACTAAAACAATTCTAAAATCAAAGCTTGACTCATTACCAAAATTTGAACTACGAAATAATCAAGTGTTTGACACATCTTTAAAAAAAGCATATAAAACTTTCATAAAAGGCGACACTCTCACATTTGAAATAGACCATATAGACACCTTGTTTTCATTTGCCAAAAACGAAATTGCTAAAGAATATAAAGCTGCTTTGATATTAAATAAAATGGTAGAAAACAAGTATCAAACCAGTATTATTAAGTTTTCTAGTCTTCACATGCACCACATTCAACTGGGAACTAAAAAAGACTTTTTAAAATTAAAAGCCCAACTCAAAATTCCGTATCAAGCTCATTTAAAAGAACAAGATACCACAAGTGTTTGCCTTTCTCCCACTCGTGCTGATTTTAGAAAACTACTTAGAATTGATGATTTTGAATACCAGAGTAACTATTTATTTAGATGAGTTTTAAAGATGTCTTTAATAATTTTAATTTGACAATTAGCAAAGAATCGTTTCTATATTAAGATTATTACAATTTGGACTTTCTATCATAAAGCCATCACAAGAACATAACAGATAAAAGATTAATTTTTTTTGTTTGCAAACAAAAAAAACAATTCTATATTTGCACATATAAAAAAACAGGGGAGATACTCAAGCGGCCAACGAGGGCAGACTGTAAATCTGCTGTGAAAACTTCGCAGGTTCGAATCCTGCTCTCCCCACAAAAAAACCACTTTTGCAAGTGGTTTTTTTTATGATAATATGATTTGTTTGTTATTCTAATGCAAAAGTTACATTTACTGTTGAAAGAATATCTATTTCGCCAATAGCTAAGGTTTCATTTATGTTTGTATCACTTTCTTGCGACATTGTTTTGAGAGCCTTAAATTGGGGTTGTGGATAGTAACTTTGAGATGTATCTGAAATGAGTAATGCTTTACCCACTTTTTGATTTTGTAATGCAGAAACAAAGTCGTTTGCTTTTTCTTTAGCGTTTATAATTGCATTTTTTCGGGCTTGTATTTCAAGTTCTTTAATTTTTGAAGATTTGAATGCTACGCCCTGTATTCCGTTTATACCCGTTTCAACAAGTTCTAACATTAAATCATCATATTTTGAAAGATTTTTTAAATGAATAGAAATAGATTGACTTGCCACATAGCTTTTCTTTTTTGTGTTGTAATCATAGTTCTGGTATAAATTAGTGCGTTGAGTTTGAAAATCTTTAGCATCAATTCCCTTGCTTTTTATTAGTTTGAGAACTTTATCTACAATAATATCATTTAATTTTTTTGCATCTACTGCTTCTTTAGAGGTGTTTTCTATTGAAATAGAAATGATTGCCTCGTCTGGTACTGTTTTTATTTTTCCTTCTCCTGAAACAGAAATTTGTGGAACTTGCCTTGCCTCCTGAGCTAAAAGTGAACTTGACGCAAAGATTAATGTTATAATTATGTTTTTCATGTGTTTGTGTTTTTTAAATTTTTGTTATTATGTCAAAATATATGCCAAAAAATAATACCATAAGACTTTTGTGAGGTAAACAATAGTATTAATACAATTTAATTTGAAGTTTTTTAGAAAAGTTTTTTTTTAGAGAAAATTATAGATTGGTAAGACATTTATCTAATAACCCTGATGGTAATGGCATCCTTTTTTTAATGGTTTTTCCATTAAAAAAAGATAGAATGAACAGCAGGAAAATGATTTATAAATAAAGCCCAATAATGCTGTTTCTATAATTTATTTGTGCGATGTAGAAAAAGCAAGAGGACAATAGGTATAGCTAATACTACAACCATAAATGTGTTTTCAAAAATTAGGTTAGGCATCTTGGCTATGGTAATGATATACCCCCCAATGGCTCCTCCAATATGTGCCGTGTGTCCTATAGTATCGTTTTTAGCTTTCATACCATAAATAGAGTACAATAAATATCCTAAACCAAAAGCATATCCAGGAATTGGGATAGCAAAAAAGAGTTGTAATTCTAAATTTGGAACGAGTACAATAGCACTATAAACAATACCAGTTATAGCACCAGAGGCACCCACTGCCCTGTAACTATAATTTGAATTGTGAAAATAATAAGTAAGAAGATTGCCCGTTATTAGACTCCCAAAATAGATATACAAAAAAATTATAGAGCTAAAATAGTCAAATATAATGGGGGCAAAAAAATGTAAAGTAAGCATATTAAAAGTCAAATGTGCTATATCTACATGTAGAAAAGCCGATGATATCATTCTTATTTGTTCTCCAGCTTTGATGTTGCCAATGTGAAATTCATATTTTCTAAAAAATGAAGGGTTGTTAAATCCTTTGTAGCTTATAAGCACATTGAGTGCAATGATACCAATTGTAATAATGTTCATTCCGTTTTTGTTATGATTGTGTAAATGTAACTCATGAAGCTGTGTTAAACTATAAATATTGAGTATATTTGTAAAAATTTAAAAAATGCAATTTTTAGTTTTTATTCTTCTGTATCCTATCTTTTGGCTTATTTCTATTTTGCCATTTAGGTTATTATATCTTTTGTCTGATTTTATATTTTTTATTGTTTATAGAATTATTAAATATAGAAAGCATATCGTTAGAAAAAACTTAGCTATTACCCTGCCACATTTGACAGATATTGAGCGAAAAAAAATTGAAAAAAAATTTTACAAGCATTTGTGTGATATGTTTTTAGAGATGATAAAAACTCTTACTATTTCTAAAAGTGAAATGGAGAAACGATATAAATTTACAAATATAGAGTTGTACCATAACTTAGAGAAAAAAGGGAAGAGTATTGCTTTAATGTGTGCACATTATGCAAGTTATGAGTGGATTATTTCTATGAATAGTTATATAAATTACAAAGGTTATGGTATTTATAAAAAAATTGCAAATGATTATTTTGACAAACTAGTACATGATATTCGTTCTAAATTTAAAGCTACCTTAATAACTACAAAAGATACTGCTGATACTATTGCACGTAATTATGAAAATGGAATTTTAAGTTTATATGGTTTTGCTAGCGACCAGTCCCCACGATTAGACAAGGCATTATTATGGTACCCTTTTATGGGGATAGAAACGCCTATACACACTGGAGCTGAATTTTTAGCTAAACGATATGACATGAATGTTATTTTTTTAAGAACCGAAAAAGTTAAAAGGGGATATTATGAAGGCACGTTTGAATTAATAACTGAAAACGCCAATGAAACAGCACGTTTTGAAATATCAAAAGACTACATAAAACGTGTAGAAAAACAAATATATGCTGCCCCAGAATTTTATTTGTGGACACATAAAAGATGGAAACACACAAGGTAAAATGAATATTTGATTATTTGAGATTTAATTACAACAATATTGTGTTTTTTAAACTCATAATTTTTTTTTTTGACTTTCAAATCAGGTAAACAAATTTATTCTACTTGTATTTCAAATGATGAATCCCAGTTTTTCCCTGTTACTAAAATTGTTTTACTAATTGGATTATAAGCAATTCCATTGAGTACTTCACCATCTTGAAGTGTATTAGTTACTTTAGATTTTAATTCGGTTAGGTTTATGATATATTCAAGTGATCCTGTTTTGGGGTCAATAACAATAATCACGTCTTTTTGATATATATTTGCCCAAATTTTCCCGTTTATCCATTCAAGCTCATTTATAAATTCAATTTTATTAGCATTTGAATATACATTTATATATGAAATCATTTCAAATGTTTCAGGGTTTAGTTTGTAAATTTTTTCGCTTCCATCACTCATATACAAGTAGGTACCATCATTTGTCAGCCCCCAGCCTTCTATTTTCTTAAAATAAGGCATAGTTTTTATAAGCTTTAAATTTTTAGCATTATACACATACACTTTGTTTTCTTTCCAGGTAAGTTGGTATATTTTATCATTTAAAATAGTAATTCCTTCTCCAAATGTTGCATTGTCTAAGTCTATTTTTTCAATAATTTTTCCAGTTTTATAATCTGTTTTTCTTAGTGAAGATTTGCCATACTGACCACTTCCTTCCATTAAGATATTTCCATAAAATTCATATCCTTGAGTATAAGAATTGAGGTCGTGGTAGAAAGAGTTTATGATTTTATATTTAAGTAGTTTGGGTTCATTTAAGGCATAAATAGTAAAATTTGTTTCTGCTTCATCTATCTTTCCTTCAAAAAAAACAACTGCTTTTAATTTAGTATATCCTAAACTTTGGTTTACTAATTTAATGCTTGTTTTTCCATTTTTAATTGTTTTTTCTTTTTTGATGTCATTTAAATAATAAACAACAGAATCAATTTTTTTTTGATCAGGATTTGAAACAGCAACCTCTATTTTTTCTAAAGGGGTATAGGCTTGTTTCATTTTTGAAGTATCAATTGAAAATATTTTTTTTGTTTCATTTATATCATCTTTACAAGATAAAATTAGAATAGATAACATTATGAAACATAGAATTTTATATATATTCATTTGTTTATAAATTAAAAACCGAATATACAATATTTATTTTAAACTACAATTGTCTTGATAAATTTAAAAAAGATAGTATATTTGCAATGGCAAGTCCTACACGACCAGCTCCTATAGAATCCCCCAGGGTGGGAACGCAGCAAGGGTATATGGTTGTAGCGGTGCGATGTAGGTCGCTTGCCTTTTCATAATCTCCTTATATGGAGATTTTTTTATGCATATAATAGCCCCGTCCTGGCTGTTAAATTAATAGTAAATGAGTAAAGTTGTTTTAATTACGGGTGGTTCTTCTGGTATAGGTAAATCTATAGGTGAGTTTTTACATTCTAATGGTTTTGTAGTTTATGGCACGAGTAGAAATCCAGATAGCATTACAAATTCTATATTCCCATTATTAACATTAGATGTTAGAGATGTAGAAAGCATAAAAAGATGTGTGAGCAATGTAATTGAACAAGCAGGTCGTTTAGATGTTGTTGTCAATAATGCGGGTGTAGGAATTACAGGACCTATTGAGGAGATTCCTATTGAGGAGATTAGAAATAATTTTGAGACAAATTTATATGGTCCCATAGAAGTAATGAAGGTAGTTTTACCCCAAATGCGTTTGCAGAAAGCAGGTTTAATTATAAATATAACATCAATTGCGGGGTATATGGGCTTACCTTTTAGAGGGGTTTATTCTGCTTCAAAAGGTGCTTTAGAACTTATAACAGAGGCTTTGCGAATGGAGGTTAAAACTTTTGGAATTCAAATTACTAACGTTGCACCTGGTGATTTTGCCACAAATATTGCTGCAAATAGATATCATGCCCCTGTTATAAAAGGTTCTGCTTATGAGTTAACTTATAGAAAAACTCTTGAGGAGATGAATACCCATGTAAATAGTGGTAGTAACCCAACGGATATAGCAAAAGCGATTTATAAAATAATAAATACACCCAATCCAAAAATTCATTACAAGATAGGTGCATTTATGCAAAAGTTTTCTATCGTTTTAAAACGAGTTTTACCAGACAAAGTTTATGAAAAAATGCTCATGAACCACTACAAATTATAATAGATTTTGTTAGGTTAAATCAATTTTCGTGTAAGTAAAATGTAAACCACAAATTGTTAATTTAAATGTTAATCTTTTTCTTGAGGTGCTACTTGTTTATCGCATTAAAAAAACAACAAAATATTAATTAATGTACTAGTAAATATTGTATTTCATAAGTAATAATACCTGCAATAAAACCCATAATGGCAAGTGGTGTTATTTTTTTCAAATACCACATAAAAGTTATTTTTTCTTTCTCCATTACTGCAATTCCTGCTGCTGATCCTATTACCATAATACTTCCACCAGTTCCGGCACATAGTGCTATAAACTCCCAAATTGTATGATCGATTGGAAATTCTGATAAAGAAAACATTCCTTGAGTAGCGGCAACTAAACTGCCATTATCAACCACAGATGATAAAATTCCTATGGAAATAACCATAATATCTAAATTAGGTAAAGTTGTCTTTAAAAAAGAGGATAAATTACTTAAAACCTGAACTTCTTGTAACGCAAAAACTAAGAGTAAAATTCCCATAAAATACAAAATGGAACTTACATCCACTTTTGTTAGTGCATAGGCAACAGAAAATTTATCTTTTTCATTTTGTGGTTTATTTCTGTGGTGTACAATTGAAATTAAAGAAACCAATGATAATGATATTAAAATACCAATGAATGGTGGTAATCCTGTAGCTGCCTTAATAACAGGTACTAGAAGCAACCCAATAATACCTGCAGTAAACACCGTTTTACTACCTCGCATTTTTTCTTCTTGGACTACTTGAGCCATAGAAACTTGAGCTCTTAAAACAGCAAATCCTTTCATTCTAAAACCCACAATTATAAGAGGGACTAACAAAACCATGACAGAAGGCAAAAGCAAAATTTTAACAATTCCTAATGCACTCACTTGTCCTCCTATCCACAGTAAAGTTGTAGTAACATCGCCTATGGGGCTAAATGCACCACCCGCATTGGCAGCAATTACAACAATTCCCACAAGAGTCATTCTAATTTCACCTTTAGGCATTAATTTTTTTAGTAAAGTAACCATGATAATAGCTGTTGCCAAGTTATCTAAAAGAGCCGATAGAACAAAAGTTATCCAAGCCACTATCCACAATAATTTAATAATTGAAGTAGTTCTAATCCGACTAGTAATAACGGTAAAACCTTTATGTATATCAATGAGTTCTACGATAGTCATGGCACCCAATAAAAATATAAGTAAGCCCGATATTTCTCCAAAATATTCCATTAATTTTTCCGTTACCAAATGCTGATCATCTTTACTAAAAATTGCAATTACTATCCAGCACAGGGTTCCCGTTAAAAGAGCAGTTATCGTTTTGTTTATTTTCAAGGGAGATTCAAATATCACACTCAAATAGCCTAAAATGGCAATAAAAAGAAGTATAGAAATCATGAGGATAAAATTTTCTACAAAAATATGTCATTAGAAATCAAAAAGGAATAAAAAGTTGATTATTTTTTTTTGTTAGAGAAACTACAATTACATTTGTATTACAAACTTTTAGATATGTCTGTTGCTAAAAAAGATTACAAAAGAATTACGACCAAGTCTTTGTTTGATATGAAAGCCAATGGCGAAAAAATTTCAATGCTAACGGCTTATGATTATACCATGGCAAGAATTGTTGATTCAGCAGGTGTAGATGTCATTTTAGTGGGAGATTCTGCTAGTAATGTAATGGCAGGGCATGAAACAACATTACCCATCACCCTAGACCAAATGATTTATCACGCTAGTGGTGTGGTTAGAGCCATAGATAGAGCACTTGTAGTGGTAGATTTACCTTTTGGAAGCTATCAATCAGACCCAAAAGAAGCTTTGCGGTCGGCTATTAGAATAATGAAAGAGAGTGGTGGTCATGCCGTTAAACTAGAGGGTGGTTCTGAGATTAAAGAAAGTATTAAGCGTATTTTGAATGCAGGTATTCCGGTTATGGGGCATTTAGGATTAACGCCCCAATCTATCTATAAATTTGGGACCTATACTGTAAGAGCCAAGGAAGATGCCGAAGCAGAAAAGCTCATAGAAAATGCAAAATTGCTTGATCGTATTGGTTGTTTCGCTTTGGTTTTAGAAAAAATTCCCGCAGTATTAGCCGAAAAGATAGCTCAGAGTATTTCTATACCTGTTATAGGAATTGGTGCTGGTAGTGGTGTTGATGGTCAGGTTTTAGTATTGCATGATATGTTAGGAATGACACACGAGTTTAGTCCTAGATTTTTAAGACGCTACATGAATTTATATGAAGAAATTACCTCCGCAATTGGTCAATATGTTTTAGATGTAAAATCGGTTAACTTTCCTAATGAAAATGAGCAGTATTAATTTGCTTCGATTCAAGATTTAATGATGCAAGTTACCTTGTGATCTTTTCTATGGTTTCAATAACATTTTTTGGGCTTGTTTGATAATCAAACCACAAAACATTTTGAGTGCGTTTAAACCAGGTTATTTGGCGTTTTGCAAATCGTCTGGTGTTTATTTTTATTTGTTCAATAGCGTTTTCTAATATTTTTACATCTTGATTGTTGTACTCAAAATAGTCAAATAGTTCTTTATAACCCACAGTTTGCAGTGCGTTTAAATGTTTATTTGAATATAATTTTTGAGCCTCAGCAACTAAGCCGTCTTGCATCATAGCATCTACTCTACTGTTAATTCTGTTATACATTACATCTCTATTAGCCTCTAGCCCAATGATAATGGGAGTGAAGTTACGGTTGTTTTTTTGTTTACCAATATAACTAGAATAGGGTTTTTGAGTTCCAATACAAACTTCTATAAAACGTTTTAGACGTTGTGGATTTTGAAGTGTTTGCGGATTTGTGTTTTCTAATTCTTGATAATATTTGGCATCTAATTTTTTCAGTTGTTCTTGTAAATAACAAATCCCAAGGCGTTCAAAGTTGATGTTTATTTGGGTTCTTATTTTACTTTCTATTTCTGGAAAATCGTCTAATCCATTCAAAACGGCATTTACATATAAACCAGAGCCACCCACCATGATTTGGATGTTGCTTTTCTTGAATAAATGGTTTAATAAATGAAGGGATTCTTTTTCATAATTGCCCACTGAATAGGATTCAAAAATTGATTTGTTTTGAATAAAATGATGTGTTGCTTTTGACAACTCTTGTTTTGTGGGAACTGCGGTGCCAATGGTCATTTCTTTATAAAATTGACGGCTATCACAAGATAAAATATCGCATTTGAAATGTTGTGCAAGGACTATGCTCAGAGCAGTTTTTCCAATGGCAGTAGGGCCTATAATGGTAATAAGATAGTTCATGGCAGATAGTACTAAAGTTTGCTACCCCAAAATGATGTAAAAACCCTGTTTAATGAAACCCTTTACAAAGCATCTACTACGGGAATTTATATATTATTTTATTAAGATTTGAAAGATAATATGGTTTACTCTTGTTTTTTGTCATGTAAAATGTAGAAAACATGCCCTAAAAAAAGAAAATCTGTAGTACATAAATCGAAACTCAAAAAACATGAAACCCAACAGACAATTATGCCAAAAAAATGATGATTAATTGAAAATTGGGTTAAAAATTATATACTCAAAATTGAAACCATTTCATCAGTATCTTTTTTATAATCAACGTTTTCAAAACCAAAACCAAATAAATTTAAAAAGTCTTTTTTATATCCTTCTAAATCTCCTATTTCATTTAAATTTTCTGTTGTGGCTTGTTCCCATAGTGTTGCAATTTTTTCTTGAATATCGTCTCGCATTTCCCAATCATCAATTCTAATTCTTCCTTTTTCATCTAACGGAATTTCTTTTCCTGTAAATACTCTTTCGGCATATAAACGCTGAATTTGCTCTATGCAACCTTCATGAATATTTGCTTCTTTCATTAATTTATATAACAATGAAATATACAACGGAATTACAGGAATTGCAGAACTTGCCTGAGTTACTAATGCTTTGTTTACAGACACAAACGCTTTTCCATGGCAAATTTCTAATTTTTTTGTAATTTCAAAGGCTGTTGCTTCTAAATTATCTTTTGCCCGTCCTATGGTTCCTTTTCTATAAACGGGTTCTGTTAATGCAGGACCAATGTAAGAATATGCAATGGTTTGTACACCATTTGCAAGGGCGTTAGCTTGTTGTAATGCATCCATCCACAAAGCCCAATCTTCTCCTCCCATAACTGCTACAGTGTTGTTTATATCCTCTTGATTTGCGGGTTCTATTGAAACCTGTGTAACATTTCCAGTATGAAAATCAACTGTTTTGTTTGTATAAGTTTGACCGATGGGTTTTAATGTAGAGCGATGTAAAACACCCGTTGATGGATGTAATCGCACGGGAGAAGCTAAGCTATAAATAACTAAATCTACCTGACCCAGGTCTTTTTTTATAAGTTCAATGGTTTGTTGTTTAATTTCGTTTGAAAAAGCATCGCCATTTATACTCTTTGCATACAAACCTGCTTTCTGGGCTTCGTTTTCAAAAGCTGCGGAGTTATACCAACCTGGTGAAGCTGTTTTTCCAGGCTGTGGTGGTTTTTCAAAGAAAACACCAATGGTTGCCGCATCGCACCCAAAAGCACTTGAAATTCTTGACGCCAAACCAAATCCTGTTGAAGCACCTATAATTAATACTTTTTTTGCCCCTGCAATTTTTCCTTTAGATTGTACAAATTGTATTTGATTTTTTACATTTTGCTCGCAGCCCTCTGGGTGTGCTGTCAAACAAATAAACCCTCTCATTCTTGGTTCTATTATCATATTTGTTTTTATTTTTATTTTTTGTAAATGTATTGAAATAATTAATTTAACAACGCTTTTGCATGATTTATTGCCGACTCTGAAACGTCTTTTCCTGATAACATCTGAGCAATTTCAATAACTCTCTCATCTGATGTAAGCAATTTAATTTCTGAAATTGTATCGTTTTCTTGTGTTTTTTTAAAAACTTTGTAATGCTGATTTCCTTTTGAAGCAATTTGGGGTAAATGTGTAATGGCAAAAACCTGCATTTGCTCGCTCATTTTTTTCATGATATCTGCCATTTTAATGGCTATTTCGCC
>DAINSR010000004.1:10782-23075 GCA_036741255.1 Flavobacterium sp. | reverse complement strand
TTGTCAGGCAATAATCCAAATATGAGTTTTGCTACAAGTTCCATAGGAAGATTTACTTCAGCAAGAAATCTTTGTATACGTCTATAATTACTTGAAGATTCAATTTGATTGTCAAATCCAGAAGATAATTTAGAAAAGTTCACACTCCTAATTTTACATAGAGTAATGATAATCATACAGATAATCGCACTCTTTGGAGTTGTAAATAACCACTAAAATGGTCTTTAAATAGTGTTGTTAATTGCGTATCTTTGTGGTTTAAGCTGGTATTCGTTTTTAAAGGCATAACGTAAGGAATTAACATTTAATATACTGAATATCAGCTTTATATTAAAATTTATAAGGACTTATTTTATGTTAATTTTTTAAAATTGTCGTGTACTAAAAAAAGTTATAAATTGGCAAGAACACTTCAAAAAAAGAATTAATCAGTATAGATGATGTCATTAAAATAAATTTCATAATTTTACTGCCTAAATTTATATGCAAATGGCAACAATTACATTAGGCGGAAACCCAATAAGTACGAACGGTGAATTACCAAAAAAGGGTACTTTAGCCCCTGATTTTAAACTTGTTAAAGAAGATTTATCTATTACCACACGAAATGATTTTAAAGGTTCAAAACTGGTTTTAAATATTTTTCCCAGCATTGATACAGGCACGTGTGCGGCATCAGTTAGAAATTTTAATAAAAAAGCAAGTTCTTTAGTGAATACAAAAGTTTTGTGCATTTCAAGAGATTTGCCATTTGCTCAAAAGCGTTTTTGTGGAGCTGAAGGATTAGAAAATGTAATTAATTTATCAGATTTTAAAGACGGTAGTTTCGGTAAAGATTATGGTTTAGAAATTATTAATGGTCCATTAGCAGGTTTACACTCTCGAGTGGTTATTGTCTTAGATGAAAACGGTTCAGTTATTTATTCTGAGCAGGTTAGTGAAATTGCCAATGAACCTAACTACGAATTAGCTTTAGCTGCATTATAGATTGTATGACTTTTAAAAAAGATACTTCTCTCTTTACTGGTCGTTTAAAAAGTATAACTTTTGCAGTAAAAGGAGCTTTTAAGCTAATTTCAACAGAACACAGCATTATGGTTCAAACGACTGTATCCATAATGCTTGTTTTTTGTGGTTTTTATTTTTCAATTACAAAAATAGAGTGGCTTTTTCAAACATTAGCCATAGGACTGGTTTTAAGTGTGGAAAGTTTAAACACAGCAGTTGAAAAAATTGCAGATTTTATTCATCCAGACTATAATAAACGTATTGGATTTATAAAAGATATTGCGGCTGGAGCTGTTTTTTTTGCGGTTATAGCAGCTGTAATTATAGGTTGTATAATTTATATACCCTATTTAACTAATTGATTGAAAATAAATTTATTATTAATTTTTAATGGTAAAAAAGCAAGTTGTACAACCTAATACAGAAAAAATTAGTTCTAAAAACTATAGACCTCAAAAATTTGTTTTTGGATGTTTTTTGGTTTTAATTGCTGTTGGACTTCTTATATCCTTCCTTTCTTATTATATAACTGGAAATTCTGATCAAAGTCAACTAGCATCACTCACTAATAGAAACTTTAAAACAGAAAATTGGTTGGGTATTATAGGAGCACATCTTTCACATTTCTTTATTTATAATGGTTTTGGTATTGCTTCTTTTATTTTTATTAAATCAATAATGTTAGTTGGCATTTATTTCATTTTAGATATCAACATATTAAAACTTAGAAAATCAATTTTTTGGGATCTATACTTGGTGCTAATCATTTCCTTGTTTCTAGGTTTTTTTTGGAATCAATTACCAAATCTTTCTGGAATTGTAGGCTATGAAATAAATCTTTTTGTGCAAGATTACATTGGAAAAATAGGTTTATTACTTCTACTCGTTTTATTGTTTATTTCTTTTTTAATTTTTAAAATAAAAATTTCGCCTGATAAGATTAAAAACAAATTTGAAGAAATAAAAAGAAATACTCAAACAGCATCTAAAGAATTAAGTGAAGATTTAGAGTTAGAGATAAATCAAAATAATGTCACAAGCACCAATTTCAAAGAATTTGAGCTTGAGGAAGATGCTATTTCAAAAATTGAAATAAAACCTGTTTCTAGTTTTGAAATTGATAAAGAAAGTTTAAAACCTACTATTGGGAATCCCTCAGAATTATCGTTAGAACCTAAAATAAAAAAACATCAAATACCAGTAGAAAATTTTTCTATTGAAGATAAAACTGCTGTTCAAGAAGAAACCATTGAGGAGTCATTTGTTATAGAAACCGTTGAGGAAGAAGAAACTATTGAAGAAAACTTAGCGGCACGTATTGTAGATAATTTTGGAGAATTTGACCCCACATTAGAACTTTCAAATTATAGAAAGCCTGGAGTTGATTTACTAAAAGAATATACATCTACAAGTATTACAATCAATCAAAATGAACTTGAGCAAAATAAAAATAAAATTCTTGAAACACTCAGAAATTATGGCATTGGTATTACTCACATTAAAGCCACTGTGGGACCTACGGTAACACTTTATGAAATAGTACCCGATGCAGGAGTTAGAATTTCAAAAATTAAAAACTTAGAAGACGATATTGCCTTATCACTTGCGGCACTAGGCATTAGAATAATTGCACCCATACCAGGAAAAGGAACAATAGGTATAGAAGTACCCAATGCAAATCCCACATTAGTTTCAATGAAAAGTGTTATTGCGGCTGCGAAATTTCAACAATCTGAAATGGAATTACCCATTGCACTTGGAAAAAACATTTCTAACGAAACCTTTGTGTTTGACTTAGCAAAAATGCCTCACCTATTAATGGCAGGGGCAACTGGTCAAGGAAAATCAGTTGGCTTAAACGCTGTTTTAACCTCATTATTATATAAAAAGCATCCAGCAGAAGTTAAGTTTGTTTTAGTTGATCCAAAAAAAGTAGAACTCACCCTTTTTAATAAAATTGAACGCCATTTTTTAGCAAAATTGCCAGACACAGAAGATGCTATCATTACAGATAACACTAAAGTAATCAACACTTTAAATTCATTGTGTATTGAAATGGATACCCGCTACTCATTGCTTAAAGATGCTATGGTAAGAAACATTAAAGAATATAACGAAAAATTCAAATTAAGACGATTAAATCCAGAAAATGGGCATCGTTTTTTACCTTATATTGTTTTAGTAGTTGATGAATTTGCAGATTTGATTATGACTGCAGGAAAAGAAGTTGAAACCCCTATTGCAAGATTAGCTCAACTTGCAAGAGCCATTGGTATTCACTTGATTATAGCTACACAAAGACCTTCAGTAAATGTGATTACAGGGATGATTAAAGCAAATTTTCCTGCTCGTATAGCTTTTAGAGTAACTTCAAAAATAGATTCTAGAACTATTTTAGATTCTGGTGGTGCTGATCAGCTAATTGGTAGAGGTGATTTATTATTTACTCAAGGGAACGAAATTGTTAGGGTTCAGTGTGCTTTTGTAGATACCCCAGAAGTAGAAAAAATCACAGATTATATTGGGTCACAAAAAGCCTATCCAGAAGCCTATCAACTTCCGGAGTATGTTGGTGAAGATAGTGGCATAAAACTTGATGTAGAAGTTTCTGAGCGAGACACTCTTTTTAGAGAAGCAGCTGAAGTTATAGTAACTGCTCAACAAGGAAGTGCCTCGTTAATTCAAAGAAAATTAAAATTGGGGTATAACAGAGCTGGTAGAATTATTGACCAATTAGAGGCTGCAGGAATTGTAGGACCTTTTGAAGGAAGTAAAGCTAGAGCCGTTATAATACCTGATCTAACTTCTTTGGAGCATTTTTTTAACAACGAACAAAATAATTTATAAAATGAAAAACTTAATAAAAGTTGTTGTATTTTTTTTATTTACACTAAGCCTACAAGCACAAGATTCTAAAAAAGCAAAAGAACTTTTAGACGATGTTACTGATAAAGCAAAAAACTATAATAATATGGTAATAGACTTTAAATATTCATGAAATAATGCTAAAGAAAAAGTCAATCAAGATAGTAATGGAAATGTTTCAATTAGTGGTAATAAATATGTTTTAAATTTTATGGGCATCACTAAAATATTTGACGGAAAAAAAACCTACACCATAGTTCCAGAAGATGAAGAAATTACTATTACAAACGGAAAAGACGATGATAATGCCATTACCCCTAATAAAATGTTGACTTTTTTTCAATCTGGATACTCCTATTTTTGGGATATTGAACAAAACATTAAAGGGAGAAAAATACAGTATGTAAAATTAAAACCTACAGGTTCAAAAGATAACATCAAAGAAGTCTTAATTGGTATTGATACATCTACAAATCATATCTACAACATGATTCAAACTGATAAAAGAGGTACTAAAACTACTTTAACAGTTAATTCTTTTAAAACAAATCAACCATTATCAAAAAATCATTTTAACTTTACTGAATCTAAATATTCAAGCTACTACATCAATAGAATAGAATAGATTAAACTAATTTTAATTTGTTGAAAATACTAGATAAATACATTCTAAAGTCTTATATCATCACGTTTACATCTGTATTCGTGGTCTTGTTTTTCATATTTATTTTACAAGGGATTTGGTTGTTTATATCGGAACTTGCCGGTAAAGATTTAGACACCATTATCATATTAAAATTTTTAACTTATTACGCTCCTAATGTTGTTCCACTAGTCCTTCCACTTTCAGTGTTACTTTCATCAATAATGACTTTTGGAAGTTTTGCAGAAAATTATGAATTTGCTGCCATGAAATCTTCTGGAATATCGTTACAGCGAGCTATGAAATATTTAACAGTATTCATTTTGATTCTTAGTCTAGTGGCCTTCTTGTTTTCTAACAACATTATTCCATCGGCTCAATATAAGTTTGTAAATTTAAGACAAAATATAGTACAACAAAAACCAGCCATGGCTCTTGCTCAAGGGCAATTTAATCAAATAGGAAACACAAATATCAAAATACAAGAAAAATCTGGAGATAAAGGACAACAGTTAAAAGGAATTACTATACATAAAATATCTAACTATGGTTTAGGAGTATCTACCGTTATACAAGCAAAGAATGGAATTTTAAGTAGTGATAGCAGTGGAAATGTTTTGAATTTAGAGCTTTTTGATGGAAATTATTATGAAGATATTTTACCTAAAAAATATGAAGAACAATTGCGAATTCCATTTGCTAAGAGCAGTTTCAAAAAATATGTTCTAACCATAGATTTAGGAAAATTAAATGCCACGGATGTTGAGCAAGAGTCTGTTACAAATACAAATAATATGCTAAATATTAGCGAATTAAATATAACATTAGATTCTTTACAAAAAAATTATAAAGAAGATATTATCTCCTTTGCAGACAATATCACTCAACGCTCTACTTCTGTCTTTTATAATTATATAGAACCTAAAAAAAATAATAACTTTAAAACATTTTCCAATCCACTTTTGTTTTTTGATGATAACGAAAAAAGACAAATACTAGAGGTGGCTTCAAATAACATATCGAGCATTGAATTTTCAATTGATAGCAGTACAAATGATTTATCAGAAAAAAAGAAAAATATCAATTCACATTGGACTACTTTTTTTGAAAAATTTATGTTGGCTTTTTCGTGTTTATTGATGTTTTTTATCGGGGCACCATTAGGAGCAATAATTAGAAAAGGCGGACTTGGTTTACCCATGGTTTTTGCTGTTTTAATATTTATTCTTTTTCATTTTATAAATACTTTTGGTAAAAAACTAGCCCAAGAAGATAGTATTTCACCATTTCTAGGAACATGGATGTCGTCAATAATATTAACTCCTTTTGCTATTTTGCTGACCTACAGAGCCACAAACGACATAGGCATTATGATTAATTTTGATGGAATTGTAGAACCATTTAAAAAAATACTATCAAATTTTAAACTTCAAAAAAACACCAATACAAATGTCAAATAAAATACAACTTAACACTATTGAAGAGGCTATTGAAGATGTTAGACAAGGAAAAATTATAATAGTTGTAGATGATGAAGATAGAGAAAATGAGGGCGACTTTTTAGCCGCAGCAGAAAAAGTAACCCCAGAGATGATTAATTTTATGGCTACACACGGCAGAGGATTGATTTGTACGCCGCTTACAGAAAGACGATGTAAAGAGCTGGATCTTCATGCAATGGTAACTAATAATACTGATCCACTTAAAACAGCTTTTACTGTTTCGGTTGATTTAAAAGGAAGTGGAGTAACAACAGGTATTTCTGCGTCAGATAGAGCAAAAACAATTTTATCATTAGTAAATGAAAATACAAAACCATTTGATTTAGCTCGTCCTGGTCATATTTTTCCACTCATAGCAAAACAAGGTGGGGTTTTAAGAAGAACCGGACACACAGAGGCAGCTATTGATTTTGCTCGTTTAGCTGGTTTTAGTCCCGCTGGAGTTATTGTGGAAATTATGAATGATGATGGTACAATGGCTCGATTACCCCAACTGGTAAAAGTGGCTAAAAAATTTAATCTAAAACTTGTTTCTATTGAAGATTTAGTAGCATATAGAATGCAACATGATAGTTTAATACAAAAAAAGGAAGATTTTCAAATACAAACTCGTTTTGGAAAATTTAGACTTAGAGCTTATTTACAAACCACAAATCAACAAGTACACATTGCACTAACAAAAGGGAGTTGGAATATAGGTGAAGAGGTGGTAACAAGAATAAACTCCACACACATTAATAATGATATCTTAGGAACACTAACCTCAAATCCAGATAGTAGTTTAGAAAATATGTTTGAAAGAATCAATCAGGAAGAAAAAGCAGCTGTTATTTTTGTGAATCAAGAAAAACCAGCTTTAGAAATGCTTCATAGAATTACAGAGCTTAAAATATTACAAGAAAAGGGAATAAATAAAGCACCACAAGTAAAAATGGATGCTAAAGATTTTGGCATTGGAGCTCAAATTCTTCATGATTTAGATATTACAAAAATTAAGCTACTATCAAATTCAACGCATACAAAGCGAGTAGGAATGATAGGATATGGATTAGAAATTACTGAATATATAAAGTATTAATTAAAAAATAGAATTTAATTGCAAAGAAACAACGCTACAATAAATTAAAAATTGATTTTGAATTTTATTCAATCTAATTCTAACCATTTTTTTTCAGTGCATTTATTTTCACTAATTTGAAGAAAAAAGAGAGGAAAAGCACAACAACCTGCAATCTCATGAATTATTTTTAAGGTTTAAAAATATTTATAAGCATTTCTTTTAATAAATCACTTTGTGGTAATGCGTTTGCTCCTACTCCTTTACTTTTCAAATCAATATCTCTTAAAATAGCAACGATAGCACTCACTTTTTTCATTGGATAATTACTTGCAGCACGTTCATAATCTTTGATAAAATAGGGATTTATGTTTAATACTTTAGCTATATTAACAGGATTTTTATCTTTAGTTCCATGATACTGAAGTAATTGAATAAAGAAAGAAAAAATTAAGTTAGTTGTTACTACAATAGGATTATCTTTAGGATTTTGAGAAAAATAGTCAATTATTTGATAGGCTTTTAACTGATTTTTTTCGCCAATGGCTTTTCTGAGTTCAAAAATATTATAATCTTTACTTATCCCAATATTGTCTTCAATATCTTTAGCACTTATAGTATTGCCCTTTGCTGTTACTATTTTAAGTTTATCTAATTCGTTGTTAATTTTAGATAAATCTGTGCCTAAAAACTCCACAAGCATGGCAGCAGCCTTTGGTTCTATTCCATATCCCTGACTTTTTAGTATTTTTGCTATCCAAGTACCAACTTGATTTTCGTATAATTTTTTACTCTCAAAAACCACTCCCACCTTAGATAATAACTTAGTAATTTTTTTTCGCTTGTCTAGTGTTTTATACTTATAAGCAAAAACTAAAACGGTTGAAAGCTGAGGATTTTCTAAGTAACTTTCTAGTTTATCAATAGTTTTTATTAATTCTTGAGCTTCTTTAACAATGACTACTTGTTTTTCTGCCATCATTGGAAAACGCTTGGCACTAGAAATGATCTCTTCAATAGTTGTATCTCTTCCATAAATAACGGTTTGATTAAAATCACGTTCATGGTCTTGCAACACATTTTGCTCAATAAATTCTACAAGTTTATCTATATAATAAGTTTCTTCACCCATTAAAAAATATATGGGTTTTATTATTCCAGCTTTAATATCTTTAGTAATTTGAACTACCTCTTCCATTTTTTTACTTAGTTGTGCCGTCTTTGTGATTGTATAATTTATTTGTACTTTTGAATTATGCAAAAACTCAACTTTAGCGAATATTCATTTCGTTTCAAAAATAGTGAAAATAAAGTGTCTATTTTTGATGAAATTAGAAAAAAATTTATAATTCTCACACCAGAAGAATGGGTTAGACAACACGTTGTAAAATTTTTAATCATTGAAAAAAAAATTCCAAAATCATGTATAAATGTTGAAAAAGTTGTTAAAATTGGCGGAATGAACAAACGATATGATATTGTAGTTTTTAAAAATAATGGAGCTATTTTTTTATTAGTAGAATGCAAAGCTCCTGAAATTTCTATAAATCAAGCCACATTTGATCAAATTGCACGATATAATTTAATTTTAAATGCCACTTATTTAATGGTAACAAATGGTTTAAATCACTATTTTTGTGAAATGGATTTTAATGAAAAAAAATATCATTTTTTAACAGAAATGCCCCTTTTTACAAATAACTAATCCACTACAAAAACAATTTGAAAATAGCAGTTGTAATACTAAATTGGAATGGAGAAAAATTGTTGCAACAGTTTTTACCAACGGTTATTAAATTTTCTAATAATGCCACTATTTATATAGCCGACAACGCCTCTACAGACCATTCTATTATACTAATAGAACAACAATTTCCTGAAGTAAAAATAATTAAAAACAAATCAAATTTTGGATTCGCAAAAGGATACAATGAGGCTTTAAAATTTGTAAACGAACCTTATTTTGTGTTACTGAATTCAGATGTTGAAGTAACTAAAAATTGGTTATATACAATTGAATCAATTTTTAACAATAATAATCAAATAGGTATTATTCAGCCAAAAATTTTAGATTATAAAAAAAAATCTCATTTTGAATATGCGGGTGCTGCAGGTGGTTTTATTGATCGTTTTGGTTTTCCATTTTGTAGAGGCAGAATTTTTGAATATTTAGAAGAGGATAAAGGTCAATTTGAAGCTCAAGAAGAAATTTTTTGGGCATCTGGGGCTTGTTTATGCATCAGAAAAAATATTTTTGATGAGTTGGGCGGTTTTGATACTGATTTTTTTGCTCATCAAGAAGAGATTGATTTGTGTTGGCGTGCTTTCAATAATGGTTATAAAACTATATACACTCCAGAATCGGTTGTTTATCATATTGGGGGGGCTACACTAAATGCATCAAGTCCATTAAAAACCTATCTAAATTTTAGAAATTCACTCTTTATGTTGGTTAAAAATGTACCTACAGAAAGTCTTTTTTGGGTACTTATTTTTAGAATGATTCAAGACGGAATAGCTGCTTTTAAATTCTTGTTTGAAGGGAAGTCAAACCATTTTTTTGCTGTAGGAAAATCGCATTTTTCTTTTTATTTAAGCTTTTATAAAATGTATAAAAAAAGAAAAAAAACACAAAAAAGTAATTATTTTAAGATAAATTCTATTGTTTTTAATTACTATGTTAAAAAAAATATGATTTACAAGAATTTATTTAACACTAATTTATAATCAAAATTTTAATGATTTATGATGTGTTTTTTATATTTGCGAAAAACAAAAACCAAAAAACATGAAAAAAATTCTTTTATCCATTATTGTTCTAGGATTTATCGTTTCTTCCTGCGGAACTAAGAAAAAAATTGCTGCATTAGAAGCAAAAAACAAAGAAACTCAGGATTTACTAAACACAGCAACTATTAAATTAAATACGTGTTTAGCAGAAAAAGAGGCTTTTGCCAATCAAATTGATTTTTTAAAGAAAAATAATACTGATTTAATTAACAGCTCAAAAGAGCTAACTTTGTTAACCTCAAAAGGTGCTACAAATCTTGAAAAATCGTTAGAGAGTTTAAAAGAAAAAGATTTAAAAATCAACCGTTTGCAAGATGCTCTAACCAAAAAAGATAGTGTTACACTAGCACTAGTAACAAGTTTAAAGAAAGAAGTGGGATTAAATGATCCCGATATTAACGTAAATGTTGAAAAAGGAGTTGTTTTTATATCTATTGCAGATAATTTATTGTTTAAATCTGGAAGCTATGAAGTGAGTGAAGGAGCAAAAAATGTTTTGGCAAAAGTGGCAAAAGTTGTAAACAGCAAACCCGATTTTGAATGTATGGTAGAGGGACATACTGACAATGTTCCATTTAAAACAAATGTTTTATTAGACAATTGGGACTTGTCTGTAAAACGTTCTACATCAATAGTTAGAGTACTACAAAATGATTTAGGAGTAGATCCAAAGCAACTTATTCCAGCGGGTAGAAGTTTTTATATTCCTCTAGGAAATAATGATACCCCTGCAAATAGAGCGAAAAACAGACGTACTAAAATTATAATTTTACCAAAAATCGATCAGTTTTATGATATGATTGAAAAAGAGATGAAAAACTTAAGTAAATAATTTCATTAATTATTTTTTTAATTTTTCTATTTTGTAAACTGTTAAATGTAATACATACATTTAACAGTTTACAATTTTAGTAATGTACTGAAAAGTAGTTGGTAAAAAATTACCTGAAAGCCCTATGAATTGCAAACTCCCTAAAATAAATTATCACAATCGTTATTTTATTTGTAATTTTGGAGCGTTTTTTAAAAACTATTTTAATATAAATTATGATAAAAGATTTATTTACACGCATACATGAAAATAAAGGTCCGTTAGGAAAATGGGCTTCACAAGCAGAGGGATATTTTGTTTTCCCAAAATTAGAGGGTGAACTAGGACCTAGAATGACTTTTAAAGGAAAAGAAGTTTTGAATTGGTCTATTAATGATTACTTAGGATTGGCCAATGACCCAGAAGTTAGAAAAGCAGATGCTGAAGCTGCAGCACAATATGGAGCAGCCTATCCAATGGGAGCTAGAATGATGAGTGGACATACTGATGTTCATGAACAATTAGAGCGAGAGTTAGCTGCTTTTGTTAAAAAAGAGTCGGCTTATTTATTAAATTTTGGTTACCAAGGTATTATGTCTTGCATTGATGCTCTAGTAACAAAAAACGATATTATTGTTTATGATGTTGATGCACATGCATGTATTATTGATGGGGTGCGATTACACATGGGAAAACGATTTACATACAAGCACAACGATCTTGAAAGTATGGAAAAAAACCTGCAACGTGCCACAAAAATGGCTACAGAAACGGGTGGTGGAATTTTGTTTATTACAGAAGGTGTTTTTGGGATGCGAGGGCAACAAGGTAAGCTCAAAGAAATTGTTGCTTTAAAAGAGAAATATAACTTTAGATTGTTAGTTGATGACGCTCATGGCTTTGGCACACTAGGAAAAACTGGAGCAGGAGCTGGCGAAGAGCAAGGATGTCAAGAGGGTATTGATGTTTATTTTTCTACTTTTGCAAAATCTATGGCAAGTATTGGTGCTTTTTTAGCTGCAGACAAGGATGTTATTGATTATTTAAAATACAATTTACGTTCACAAATGTTTGCAAAATCTCTGCCTATGATTCAAACGATTGGTGCGTTAAAACGTTTGCAATTATTGCGAGAGAATCCAGGTTTAAAAGACAAATTGTGGGTAAATGTTAACGCATTACAAAATGGTCTTAAAGAAAAAGGGTTTAACATAGGCGACACCAACACTTGTGTTACCCCTGTTTATTTAGAGGGTTCAATTCCAGAAGCCATGGTAATGGTAAATGATTTGAGAGAAAATTATAGTATATTTTTATCAATTGTAGTGTATCCGGTTATTCCTAAAGGAATAATTTTATTGCGAATGATACCCACAGCTTCTCACACACTAGAAGATATAAAAATTACGTTAGACGCTTTTGAGGCTATAAGAGAAAAATTAGTTAATGGCACTTACAAAAAAATAGCAGCACAAACAAAAGTAGATATGGAGGCTTAAATATTAATTAATTTACAAAATGGCTATTGCATAAGCTAACAAAAAACTTGAATAATTAATTTGTTGGCTCTTGTGTTTTTTGAATCTTTACATTAAGTTCTGTTGAGTTCTCTTCAAT
>DAINSR010000004.1:1113-10772 GCA_036741255.1 Flavobacterium sp. | reverse complement strand
CATAAAGATTTCGTCTCCTTCATGGATTTTTGAAGTTATAATTTCCTCAGCAAGTGGGTCTTCAACATATTTTTGGATTGCTCTTTTTAAAGGTCTGGCCCCAAATTGCTTGTCAAAACCTTTCTCTGCAATAAAATCTTTAGCTTTTTCAGACAAGTGCAAAACATATCCTAAGTCTTTAATTCTTAGATATAGTTTATCCATCTCTATATCAATAATTTTATCGATATCTTCTTTTTCTAGTGCATTAAACACAATTACATCATCAATACGGTTTAAAAACTCAGGTGCAAAGGCCTTTTTTAGTGCATTTTCAATTATTCCTTTTGAATTGTCATCTGCCTGAGCCACTTTTGAAGCTGTTCCAAAGCCTACACCTTGTCCAAAATCTTTCAATTGACGTGCACCAATATTAGACGTCATAATGATTATAGTATTTCTAAAATCAATTTTTCTACCTAAACTGTCCGTCAAATGACCATCATCTAACACTTGAAGCATCATGTTAAAAACATCGGGGTGTGCTTTTTCAATTTCGTCTAAAAGAATAACACTATATGGTTTTCTTCTTACTTTTTCTGTCAATTGTCCACCTTCTTCATAGCCCACATAACCTGGAGGTGCCCCCACTAATCTTGATATGGCAAATTTTTCCATGTACTCACTCATGTCTATGCGTATTAGAGCATCTTCTGAATCAAATAATTCTTTTGCTAATACTTTTGCAAGCTGAGTTTTACCAACTCCTGTTTGACCCAAAAAAATAAAGGAACCAATAGGTTTGTTAGGATCTTTTAATCCAGCTCTGTTTCTTTGTATTGATTTTGCAATTTTAGAAACAGCATCGTTCTGACCAATGACTTTACCTTGTATAAGTTCTGGTAAATGGGCTAGCTTATTGCTTTCTGTTTGTGCAATTCGGTTTACAGGTATTCCTGTCATCATTGAAACTACATCAGCAACGTTGTCTTCAGTAACTTTAATTCGGTTATTTTTTGCATCTTCCTCCCATCTTTCTTGGGCTATGGCTAATTCTTTTTCAATTCGCTTTTCATCATCTCTTAATTTAGCAGCCTCTTCATATTTTTGTTTTTTAACCACCGAATTTTTAAGATCTCTAACTTCTTCAAGTTGTTTTTCTAAATCTAAAATTTGTTTTGGAACATCAATATTGGTTATGTGTACACGTGAGCCCACTTCATCTAATGCGTCTATTGCTTTGTCTGGTAAAAATCGGTCTGTCATGTATCGATTGGTTAATTTTACGCAGGCTTCAATAGCTTCATCGGTGTAAGTAACACTATGGTGATCTTCATATTTACCTTTTATATTGTGTAAAATGGTAATTGTTTCATTAACAGACGTTGGTTCTACAATAACTTTTTGAAAACGTCTTTCTAAAGCACCATCTTTTTCAATATATTGTCTATATTCATCAAGGGTTGTGGCACCAATGCACTGAAGTTCTCCACGAGCTAATGCTGGTTTAAACATGTTTGATGCATCTAATGAGCCAGTGGCTCCGCCCGCCCCCACTATGGTATGAATTTCATCTATGAATAAAATGATATCGTCATTTTTTTCTAGATCATTCATTACAGCTTTCATTCGTTCTTCAAACTGACCTCTATATTTTGTACCCGCCACTAAACTTGCTAAATCTAATGTTACCACTCGCTTGTTAAATAATACTCGAGAAACTTTCTTCTTAACAATCATAAGTGCTAAACTTTCTGCAATAGCAGATTTTCCCACACCAGGTTCACCTATTAACAAGGGATTATTCTTTTTTCTACGGCTCAAAATTTGAGAAACGCGTTCTATTTCTTTTTCTCTACCCACCACATTATCCAGCCTTCCCTCTTCTGCCATTTCTGTTAAATCTCTTCCAAAATTATCTAAAACTGGGGTTTTAGATTTTTTATTAGATCTATTTACAGATGTTGGATTATTATAAGGATTATCCCTTAGACTATCGTCGTTCATTGAATCATCGTTATAAGATTCTGCTCTAGGGAAGTCATCTTTGTTTTCTTCTTCGTTATTAATCATTGCAATGTAGTTTTCTTTAACAATTTCGTAGTCAATTTTCAGTTTTTTCATTAACTTAGTAGTAGGGTCATTTTCGTTTCTTAGAATACATAATAACAAATGAGCAGTACTAACTAATGAGGTGTTGTAAAGTTTAGCTTCTAAAAATGTAGTTTTAATGGCTCGCTCTGCTTGTCTGGTCAAATGAAGGTTTTTTTTATCATTGTTTTGATATCCAGCGGCGTTTGCGGGACTAAGTACTTCTACTTTTTTTCTCAAATAATTAAAATCAACATCTAAGTTGTTCATTATGTGCATAGCCTTTCCATTTCCATCTCTTATAATACCAAGAATTAAATGCTCTGTGCCAATAAAATCATGTCCTAATCTAAGAGCCTCCTCTTTACTGTAGGTAATTACATTTTTTACTCTAGGTGAAAAATTATCGTCCATTTTATGTTTTTAATTAAGTAAAATTAGAGCTTTAAAACAAAAAAAAAAAATCTAAATCAATAATAATGCAAAAGAAAAAAAATATTTAAAATTGAAAGTAGATTTTTGCAGAGTTATTATCAATTTAATTGGTATTTGTTAATAAATCTTTGATATTTATTAAAATTTATGACTTAAAAATTGATATAAAGATGTAAATTGGCACGTTTTATTCGTTACACTAATTTAAATTAAAATATTTATGTCTGAAGGAGAAAAGTTAATCCCTATTAACATTGAAGATGAAATGAAATCAGCTTACATTGATTATTCAATGTCGGTTATTGTATCAAGAGCATTACCAGATGTGCGTGACGGATTAAAGCCTGTGCATAGAAGAGTATTGTATGGAATGTATGAATTAGGAGTGCTTTCTAACAGAGCTCATAAAAAATCAGCAAGAATTGTGGGTGAGGTTCTTGGTAAATATCATCCTCATGGCGATACTTCTGTTTATGATGCAATGGTGCGAATGGCTCAAGAATGGAGTTTGCGATATATGATGGTTGATGGTCAGGGTAACTTTGGCTCTGTTGATGGTGATAGTCCTGCTGCAATGCGATATACAGAGGCTCGACTTCGCAAAATTTCTGAAGATATGTTGGCTGATTTAGATAAAGAAACAGTTGATTTTCAATTAAATTTTGACGATACTTTAGAAGAGCCTACAGTAATGCCTACAAAAATCCCAACGCTTTTGATTAACGGAGCATCTGGTATTGCCGTGGGGATGGCAACAAATATGGCCCCTCATAATTTAACAGAGGTTATTGACGGAACTTTAGCTTTTATTGATAATCCAGAAATAGAAGTAGATGAACTCATTAATTATGTAAAAGCACCAGATTTTCCAACTGGCGGAATAATATATGGTTATGATGGCGTTAGAGAGGCTTTTAAAACTGGTAGGGGCAGAATAGTTATTAGAGCCAAAGCTAATTTTGAAGAATCAAACGGCAAAGATGCCATTGTTGTTTCAGAAATACCTTATCAGGTAAACAAAGCTGAAATGATTAAAAAAACTGCCGATTTAGTAAACGAAAAGAAAATTGATGGCATTTCAAACATTAGAGATGAATCTGATAGAAACGGAATGCGAATAGTTTATGAACTCAAAAGAGATGCGGTTCCTAATGTGGTTTTAAACACATTATATAAATACACACAACTACAATCTTCTTTTAGTGTAAATAATATTGCACTTGTTAAAGGAAGACCTCAAATGCTAAATCTAAAAGATTTGATTTATTATTTTGTGGAACACAGGCATGATGTGGTGGTAAGACGTGCACAATTTGAACTTAGAAAAGCAGAAGAACGAGCTCATATTTTAGAAGGATTAATTATTGCATCAGACAATATTGATGAGGTAATTAAAATAATTAGACGTTCTAAAGATGGGGACGAAGCAAGAACAAAATTAGTTGAGCGTTTTAATTTATCTGAAATTCAGGCACGTGCCATTGTAGAAATGCGTTTAAGACAATTGACAGGTCTAGAACAAGATAAACTGCGTGCAGAATATGAAGAAATTATGAAGTTAATTACTCATTTGAAAGAATTATTAGCTAGTAAAGAAATGCGTTCACAATTAATTAAAGATGAACTTGCAGAAGTGAGAGAAAAATATGGAGATGCCAGACGTTCTACAATTGAATATGCTGGGGGTGATGTAAGTATTGAAGATTTAATTGCAGACGAACAAGTAGTGGTAACAATTTCACATGCAGGATATATTAAGCGTACATCATTATCTGAATATAAAACTCAAAATAGAGGCGGTGTAGGTCAAAAAAGTGCTGCAACACGAGACGAAGACTTTTTAGAACATTTATTTGTTGCTACAAATCATCAATATTTAATGTTTTTTACTCAAAAAGGTAAATGTTTCTGGATGCGAGTGTATGAAATTCCTGAAGGATCAAAAGCAAGTAAAGGTAGAGCATTACAAAACCTTATCAACATTGAAAGTGATGATAAAGTAAAAGCCTTTATTTGCACTCAAGATTTAAAAGATGAAGCCTATGTTAAGAGCCATTATGTAATTATGGCCACAAAAATGGGAATTGTTAAGAAAACATCATTAGAAAAATATTCAAGGCCAAGAGCTAATGGTGTAGCTGCTATTACCATAAGAGAAGACGATGAGTTGATTGAAGCAAAATTAACCTCTGGTGAAAGTCAGGTGCTACTTGCCGTTCGTTCTGGAAAAATAGTTCGTTTTGAAGAAGCTAAAACTCGCCCCATGGGAAGAACAGCCTCTGGGGTTAAAGGTATTACACTACAAGATGATTCAGACCAACTAATTGGCATGGTTTCTGTTGAAACAAAAGACGTTAATGACACTCAGTTACTTGTGGTTACTGAAAATGGTTATGGAAAACGAACAAAATTAGAAGAAGATGGAGAGGCAATTTATAGAATTACAAACAGAGGAGGTAAAGGGGTTAAAGCATTAAATGTAACAGAAAAAACAGGATCTCTAGTTTCAATAAATATTGTTTCTGATGCTGATGATTTAATGATAATTAATAAATCTGGTCTTACCATAAGAATGAATGTTTCTGAATTGAGAACCATGGGAAGAGCCACACAGGGTGTTCGACTTATTAATATCAAAGAAAATGATTCTATTGCAGCAGTAACTAAAGTGTTGAGAGAAGAAGACGAAGAAGAAATATCAGAAGCAACTAATTCAGAGTCGGTAATGAATGATAATGAATCTAACAATTCTAATGAAACTGGTTTAGACGAACTAGAAACTCAAGAATAAGTAAAAAAATTGTATCAATTAAGTATATTCTAAAATCATAAATAAATTAGACATGAAAAAAATATTATTAGCGCTAATCATGATTGTAAACTTGGCACTATTTGCACAAAAAGACCAATTAAAAACACTAAAATTCAAGAAAAAGAAATGCCAACTGCTTCAGATATTGAGAAATACAAAGAAGCCTTGTCTATATTAAAAAGCAACGCTACCTTAGAAGAAGATATTATTTATTATAATTTCTACAAAGCTATGCTTCCCACAACTATTCTAGCCGCAAAAGGACCAAAGGCACCAGTATTAGAATATCAAAAAATACTTACGCCAGATGCTATAAAAGAATATGTTAAAGTAACCAATGAAACTATAGCCTTTGAAACCAAGACAGGTAAAAAACTAGTTACTGATGCTATTTTACAAAAAACAGCTACAATAAAACCCATTATTAGAAATGCAGCATTAGATTATAATGAAAAGAAAAAGTATGAAGAGGGATACCAACTTTTTTATGCTTTATATTTACTTGATAAAACAGATGGTTCTAATTTAGAAAATGCAGCTATTTTAGCGATTCAATCACAAAATTATTCAGATGCTATTGTTTTTTATGAAGAAGTTTTGCAGAGCGATTATTTATTAAACGGAGTGGTTTATTATGCCGTTAATAAAGCAACTGGACAGGAAGAAATAATGCCATCTCGGGCTACACGTTCTGATTTTATCAATAAATTTAGCACTCATGAGAAACCAAGAGATGAAAAAAATATCTTAAAAAAGCCAGGCTATTCTAAAACTCTAGCTTTTTTATTAGATCAAACAAATCAAACAGATAAAGCAAAAATAGCCTACAAAAATGCTAAAGAATTGGCACCAGATGATTTAGAATTATTATCAAGTGAAGCAAGTTTGTATTATAAATTAAAAGATTTTGATACTTATACTAGTTTAATGCAAGAATTAGTTGAAAAAAATCCAAATGACGCATCACTCCGTTTTAATCTAGGTTATATACTTTTAAAAGATGACCAACCATTAGTTGATGAGATTAATAAAAACTTAAAAGATATCAAGAAATACGAAACTTTAATAGCAAAAAGAAAGCAAATTTATACAAAAGCATTACCACATTTAGAAAAAGCTTTTGAGATAAACCCAAATTTGACAGACTTAAAACCTATTTTAAAATTAACGTACCAAGTCTTAGAAATGAAAGATAAGGCAGCTAATTTATAACAAAACAAACTATATAATATTCTAAAAACCCTCTAATTCTTCAAACAATTGCAGGGTTTTTTTAATGGGTCTTAAATAAAACATTATCAAGTGTATCATATCTAATTTTTGCATTTTATAAGTTGCCCGTGGACTAGTGTTTTTAATATCAATTTACAACTACTTTTTGTAGTGTTTCTTATATTTTACAAAAGCTATTGATGCTATACACAGCACAATGGCTAAGATGTATAAATAATAGGTAACATTTTGTTTTTCTCCAGAGGCATAAGAATGTAAACCGCTTAAATGAAAATTTACACCAAAATAGGTCATCAATATAGAAGCAAAAGCCAATACGCTCATAAAATTATAAACCCATAGTCCTCTTAGTGATGGCACAAAACGTGCATGAATTACAAAAGCATAAACCATTATACTAATGAGTGCCCAAGTTTCTTTTGGATCCCAACCCCAATATCTACCCCAACTCTCATTAGCCCATTGCCCACCCAAAAAGTTACCTATTGTTAACATCACAAGTCCAATAGTTAGCGATAATTCATTAATATAAGTCAATTCTTGAATACTAAGTTTCATGTGCTCTTTATTTTTTTGAGTTGTAAAAATCATCAAAAATAAAGCTACTATTCCCAGCATCATAGCTAGAGTAAACGGACCATAACTCGCCACAATAACTGCCACGTGTATCATCAACCAATATGAATTTAAAACAGGCTGTAACGTACCAATGGAAGGATCCATCCAGTTCCAGTGTGCTACCATTAATATCATTGAAACTATAAATGCTGTGGAGGCAACTGTTAACTTTGATTTGATGTCAAAGGCTAATCCAAAAAACATGGTGGCCCACGCTACATAGATCATACTTTCATAAGCATCGCTCCAGGGTGCATGACCTGATATATACCATCTAACAATAAGTCCTGCAGTATGTAATACAAATAATAATGCAATAATTATATGAAAGGTGTTTGTTATAAAAACTACCCACTTTTTAGTATGAAACAAACCAATTATTGAAAAGGCTAACATCAAAATACCTGCTAATAAGTAACCGTAGTGTAATTTTTTAAATATATCATATTTATTGTAAAGTACCTCTGAGTTAATTTTACTATCAGATAACATAACTTTTGATCCATATAGTTTTTGATAATTTTTTAATCCTATTAAAAGACTATTAGGCAGGGTATAATCACCTGATTGAGAAGATTTACTCACAGCGTTTAAATAAAACGGCAATACATTTTTAATAGAATCTAATGCCGTTTTAGTAGGTTGATTGATTTCTAAAAAAGATACCCATTTATTATTTGGATCATTAGGAATGGGAAATACTTTTAATATTTTACCTGAAAGAGCATCTGAAAGCAAACTTAGTTTTTGATCGATGTCTTTAAAATCTTTTTGAAATTGATTAGGTACAGCAGCAGCGTAAGCTTCTTCTAAATATTTACCCAATTTATAGTTTCCTGATTGATCAAAAAAATCAATAAGCCTAGCATATTTAGTCTTTTTACTAATACCTGCAATGTTTCTAATACTATCATTTCCTTTTTTGAGATAAATAATAGGAATTTGATACCAATATTCAGGAAACTGAGTCATTGAAAGCAAAACTTGATCTGAATCCATGTCTTCAAAAGTATCGCTTTTAGACACTTTTCTAAGTAATTCAGACGAAAAAGTGTTTATGGGCTTCATTCTTCCGCCAGCATCTTGAATAACCATTTTACCAAAGGCATCGGCTTGTTCTTGAGATATTTTATATTTTTTTATTAATTCCGTTGCTTTAGAAACATTAAGATTCATATTTGCATCACTAGAATCATCCTCATGACGGTGCTGAGATTGTGCTTGAATAGTAAACCACATAAATAAAAAAATCAACAACTGCGATTTTTTTATTTTTACTTTATCTAATTTTTGTTTGATATGGGCAAAGCGAGTGTTTCTATCAAAAAGTATTGCCATTAAACCTATGTACAATAAAAAATATCCAACATAAGTAATCCAAGTCCCCAAAAAATCATGATTGACAGACAAATTTGTTCCTTTTTCATCAGGATCAAAACCTGCCTGAAAGAAACGATATCCATCATAATCTAAAATATTGTTCATATAAACACTGTCTTTAAAAACCTTATTTTCTCGTTTGTCTTCAATTTCTAATATACTTTTAAAAGCCGAATAACTTTTTTCTGTTCCTGGATACTTGTCGGCAATAAAATCATTGAGTTTTATTGAAAACGGTAATTCATAGAGTTTACTGCCATAAAACAATGTGAAATCTAAATCGCCAATTTTGATATTTTGAGGGATACCTTGTTTGCCTTTTGAACCTTGAAGCGTAACTTGCTCTTGTTTGCCTTGTGAAGTTATAGAAACCGTCAAGGCATCATCTGACGATTTATCTTTAAAATCGCCATTTGATTTGTTTACTAAAGTTCCTTTTACAGCAGGTTCTGGAAACACAAACCGAGTTCCACCAAGGTTATAAAGAGAACGCAACATTAAGGGTTGGACTTCATTTTTTGAAATAGTTCCTTTAAACTGGTCTGCCATTCGCATAAAATCGCCCTCAAATGGAGCTTGTATCGTGTAGTTATCCGCTGTTTTTGTAATATTTATAGCACCATCTGTAAATTTATTGAAGGCAAATAGCAGGTTGTGAATGTTTTGAACTTCTCCTTCTTTTAAATAGTGTTCATGTCTTGTACCTGAACTAGACTCCACCAACTTTATATAAAAAACGCCTTTTTCACTGGGTTCAAAAGTAGCCACAGTATTCATTACAAAATCTTTATATTCAATTTTAAAAGGAATGCCGTTAAATTGATTAGACAAACTAAAATTATTATTTGCAAAAAATGAATTAATTGGGGTGAGCAACACATCTTTTGAAAACGTTTTGCGTTTCATTTCACCCTTATACTCGCCATCTACAAAAACAGTCAAGTAGGTTTTGTCTGAATAAAAAACTCTCGATGTTTCACCCTCTCTAATGGGCATCATTCCTTCATAACTAATATATCTAGTAATAAATGCTCCTAATAAAATTAAAATAAATGATATGTGCAGTAAAAGTGTTGCCCATTTTTCTTTCTTTAAAAGCTGGTACCTTTTA
>DAINSR010000004.1:0-1103 GCA_036741255.1 Flavobacterium sp. | reverse complement strand
GACAAATCTCAAATTTCCTGGAGTTTAATGTTTCCAAAAAAATTGATAACAAAAAAAACCATAATCACCTCAAACCACCATGCGTTATAAATAATTTTTTTTGCCACATCTGTGTTATAAGCGTCTTCAATAAAAGTACCCGCTGCCATAGCCGAGGCAAACACTATAAACAAAAAAGCCATTAATCGAGTTGAAAAAAGAACTGAAAATATTGATTTATTCATAACCAAAACAAGGATTGGTAAAAGTTATTAATTTTGAGAGGTGCAAAGATAATTAATTGAAAAAAGATTAATTAAGCATGTACTGTTTAATTAATATAGATTTAAGAAATGTAAATAAAAATGAGACTATCTAAAAGTCGCTTTTTTTGTCAGACCGAACTTATTAAAACAATTAACTATCAATTGTTTAATATTTCAAAACAAGTTCAGAATGAAATAATTTTGACCTTACAAACAGTCTCGTTTTTAAATATAATTTCTGTAAAATATAGCTTCTATTGTGTATTATAACTAGTCTAATAAAACAGAAACTTTTACAAACACAAAGCTAAAAAACAAACATAGCTCTTTCGCTCATGAGTTCGTTTACTTCTTCACCCACTTGTTCAATAACTGCTTCATTTGTATGGTTTGTTAGCACTTTGTCTATTAAAGAAACGATGGTTTCCATGTCTTCCTCTACTAACCCACGTGTTGTTATTGCAGCAGTTCCCACTCTAATACCAGAGGTAACAAATGGAGATTTATCATCAAAAGGAACCATGTTTTTGTTTACAGTAATTTCGGCTTTTACTAAGGCATTTTCTGCTTCTTTACCTGTAATGTTTTTATTTCTCAAATCAATCAACATCATGTGGTTATCAGTACCGCCAGAAATAATATTATAATCACGATTTTTAAAAGCAGTAGCCATGGCCTGAGCATTCTTTTTAACTTGCAGGGTATAGTTAAAAAACTCATCGGTTAAAGCTTCACCAAAAGCAACTGCCTTTGCAGCAATAACATGCATTAATGGTCCCCCTTGATTACCAGGAAAAACTGCCATATCTAATAAATGTGACATCATTTTGAGTTCTCCTTTTGGAGTGGTTAATCCCC
>DAINSR010000003.1:4322-24617 GCA_036741255.1 Flavobacterium sp. | reverse complement strand
TAAATAAAAAATGATATTGTAATTTTTAAAAATTTAACAAAAAAGTAGCGGTTGTATTCTTATTAACCTGACGGAATTGAATTGTAATTTTTTTAGTCTTAAGTATTGATAATAACTTAATTAAAAATATTTTTTTATCGTTATATTGCTGTCAAGTTAATAAAGTGAATGACTTATCAATTAGGTAAAAAGGATGTATTTTAAAAAAATAATGCCAAAACAAAATGTTTATTTTGTCTTTATTGTAAGAATTTTTTAAGGCTTCTGTAAAAATATTAATATTAAAAAAACATAAAAATGAGAATCAATAAATTCAACATTATGCATAAATTTTTGTTTGCGTTTGTTTTGTTTTACTGTAATAGTATCATTTCACAAACAACTACTTATTCTGTTAAAGCTAAATTAAACCTGAAAGACGCTATGGGTTTTTCTAACATAAATTCTTTTGGTATTGCCACACAGACTAGTGATTCTGATGCTAAGGCTACGGTAAACTTAAAAACCGAACAGTCAGTATCTTTTTCATATATGGATAATATTATTAAAAAGTATAATGGTCAATTAATTTTGTATAGTGCTTTTGTAACAGGTAATAATCCCTTGATTACACACACTGCCTTATCGCGTAATTATTACTATCATAAATGGTATTCTTACATTCAATTTTTAACAAATACATATCAGGTAGTAAAAAATAAACCATCAGATTCAAGAGATTATATTCAAAGTATGCTTCGACTTGCTTATACAACTATTGCAGAAAAAGATCAAGGTACTCTTAATTGGTTTTTCTTTAATGCAGATCCTACTATTGATGTTATAATTGAGTTGAATCTTGAAAACGGAATGCAATTAGCTGATGTGCTTCAGGTAAAGTTGCCTGGACTTCCTGTCTTATTCCCAAAGGATTTTATAGAGAAAGATTTGTATCATGCTAATCATTATTGTGCCACGGCACCCGCTGGAGATCCAGTTTGTGAAAGTCTAAACAGAGTTCGTGCTATACAAGATTTGAATAAAATAGATTTTATTTTGCAAGCTCATCGAGGCCTATGGGGTGCTAAAGATGGAGTAAATGAAAATACGATGGGTGCTTTTATTGCGGCCAAAAATGCGGGTTATGATTTAGTAGAATTTGATCTTTTGCCTGTTGCGGTTCCAGGGGGTGGGGCTTACTACGATGAGCACTCGGCTTATCCAGGTGATATGGCAACATTTCATGAATATAAATTGAGTCGTTTAACCTCTGAAACCGATGATAATAAAAGGATTTATAATGAGACTAGGGCTTATCTTAAACAATTAAATGTGAAAGCCTCTAGAAGTGAGACGGGATATAACAATCCCCCTCAAAAAATTATGTTTTTAGATGAAATTGTGTATTATGCCACTCAAAATAACTTAGTAGTTTGTTTAGATATTAAAAATCTATTTAAAAATCCAGATTCTTATGCCTGTATCCCTTATTTTGATTATCCTAGCAATCCGGCTAATCAAGATATAAGAAAGAGTGAATTGTGTGATTACAACCCAGAACGTGCTGATATATCTAGAATAAATGACATTAAGTTTACTATTAACAAAATTTATAGCATGAATCCGGATTATTTGAAGAATTTTGCTATAAAAACATATTCCACTTATACTGATTTATATGACAAAGTAACCACTGGAATTAATCCTGTTTCTCCGGAGGTGTTTCATAAAGTGCTTTGGGTACCCATTATTGCGGAAAATAATATGTGGCAAGTTGATGAAAAATCTTATCCAGACCCAGTTACAAATCCTTATGATGTTAATAAAATTAAAAAATATTTAGAAGATTGGTTGCCTCACAATAGAACAGTCTTGTATTATGAACCTAACTTTTTTAATAGTTTTGATAAAAAAACATCTGTTTTGCTAGAAGATGTTTATACGTTTACTAATGATACGGGTTTAGAATCAGTTAATTTTTTAGAATATGTTTACCAGATGACCGGAAGAAGAACAGGTTTGTTTTCTCAGGAACCCTCAGGAGGTAAAGGAACTATTGATTTTTGGGGCAATTGGATGATGCAAAACTTTAGTACAGATAGACGATCGGACCACATCTGGTTGTTAAATACTCCATTTTTTAAACAAGGGGTAATAACTACCGAAAGACCTGACCAATGGCAACAATTAAATGCAATTCCACAAAACTAAATTATGAAATCATGAAAAATATAGTTACAATTATTTTAAAAAACATAGTTTTTGCATTTGTATTGTTTTTTTGTTTTCCTCAACAAATAAGTGCACAAACAAATTTAACTTATCTACTGGAAATTAATAGCAATAGTATTAATAACAGTGGAGATTTATTAGCAGATTTTACTTCAACAGGTGGGGGCAATCATCTTTTTACAAATGTGATAAATGGTCTGCAAAATGCAACGGTAAAAGGCGATTGTTTTATCATTACAATGGATTTAACAACAAGTGATTTTCCAAGTACTCAAAGTACACCGGTTCTTAAATTTGTTATAAATAGTAAGCTAATTTTTGAAATAGGGGTACGAAATAAAAATACATGGTATATATCTCGTCCATTAGATGTTTCAGGATATGCAAGTGCCCTACCATTAATTTATGACACGTATGATTTAGATGTAGTTGCTGGTAAATTTACTTTTATCATAGGTCATTACTTCACGGCTATAACTTGTGACACTCCAGATGGAAAGTTTAAAATGGCTCCTTTTTATTTTGGTATGGATTCTAACTTAGATGATCGTCAGTTAAATGGAGGTTTATTTAAAAGTCACATGGGCGAATTTACAGGTAGTAGTGTTTTCTTTCCTAATGCAAAATATGTTTATGGCATCAAGGGATTTAAGGTGTTTAGAATGTCTGGTAAAAGTTATGCTCATCAAGGAGGTAGTGGCTTTTATGACCGTAATGCATGGGAAGAGAATAAATACTCTATGGATAGACTTTTAAGATTTTTAAATAACAAAATAACGGAGACTATTGCAAATAGGGGTGTTACAGTTGATACTGTAAAGACCAATATTGTTGAAGAAAATATAGCGGTTGAATCTAATGATTTAAGCTTGTATCCAAATCCTAATAAAGGAACTTTTACAGTTGACTTTTTCTTGAAAGAAGCTAGTGAGGTTTCCTTTAAAATTTTTAATTTAGAAGGTATGGTAGTTTATGAGGAATCTAATAAAACATTCTCTAAAGGGTCTAATAGCTTTCAATTTACCAGTAAAACAAATCTAAATGCAGGGGTTTATTTGTTGCAGATTAATTCGGCAGAGTTTTCAAAAACAATTAAGTTTTTAGTAGAATAGATTTCTAAATTATCCTATTTCTATATTTTGACTGTAACCATTGCATATTAAATTAGTATTGTAATTATTTTATTGAAGTTGTTTAAACTTTTTTAGTTAGAAGCCACTAAAGAACATTTGCTAAATTAATTCAAACTAAAATTAAGGATTTTGGGCTATATTCTAATATTTACAGCTTTTGTCATTCTGAGGGACGAAGAATCACATAACTTGAGTAACTTATCAGACTCCTCCTTGGTAGGAATGACAACAAAACCATAAAAATGGTTTTCAAATAATGCTGTTAATATTAGAATATAGCCATTATTACAAAGATTCTATTGCTCACAATATTTAAAAGCACCTCTAAAAACTTTGTTAGTCAAGAGAAATAAGTTTTTTAAAAGACTATTTCGTAATAAATAAGGCGTTTTTAGAGGTGTCTTGAAACAAAAACATCAAAATAATACCGATTATGTATTCAATGTAGTCCAAGAAAAATGGACTATTTTCATACTATATCGGCATTATACCATAAACTATTGGATTATTTTACAAATGTTATTGGTATAATATTAAAGTATTGATTCACAAGTCATTGATACTGGTTTTTTAATCCCCATGAGTTCTAAAATTGTAGGAGCAATATTGCCCAAAACTCCGTTTTTAATATTTTTTAAATCTTTGTCCACTAAAATTATAGGCACCGGATTTGTTGTATGGGCTGTGTTAGGGCTTCCGTCTGGATTAATCATAGTTTCACAATTACCATGATCTGCAATAACAATAGTGGTATAATTGTTTTCTAAAGCGGTTTCTACTACTTCTTTTACGCAATTATCTACTGCTTCGCACGCTTTTATGGCCGCTTCCATAACGCCAGTATGTCCTACCATATCACCGTTTGCAAAGTTAAGACACACAAAATCAACATCCCCTTTTTTAAGTTCGGGAACTAAAGCATCTTTAAGTTCATAAGCACTCATTTCTGGTTTTAAATCATAAGTTGCTACCTTTGGCGAATTTTTTAAAATGCGACTTTCACCTTCAAAAGGTTCTTCTCTACCCCCAGAGAAAAAGAAAGTTACGTGTGGATATTTTTCTGTTTCTGCAATTCGTATTTGTTTTTTATTTGCCTTAGCAATTACTTCGCCTAGTGTTTCGTCAATATTATCTTTGTCATAAATTACATGAACGTTAGTGTAAGTGTCGTCATAATTTGTCATAGTAACATAATACAAATTGAGTTTGTGCATGTTTTGTTCATGAAAATCTTTTTGCGAAAGTGCCTCTGTGAGTTCTCTTCCTCTATCGGTTCTAAAATTAAAAAATACTACTACATCGTCATTTTTTATGGTGGCAATAGGCTGCTTGTCTTGACCAACTAATACTAAAGGTTCAATAAACTCATCTGTGATGTTGTTTTGATAGCTCTCTAAAATGCTTTGTGTAGCATTGTTTGACGGCGTTCCATGTGCATTAACCACTAAATCATAAGCACGCTTTACACGCTCCCATCTTTTATCCCTGTCCATGGCATAATATCGCCCAATAACGGTGGCTAGTTTTGTTTTTTTATGTTGCAAAAACGCTTCTAACTCATTGATATAAGCAACTCCTGATTTTGGATCTACATCTCTACCATCTGTAAAGGCATGAACAAAAACATTTTGTAAGTCAAACGTTTCTGCAGCGTCAATTAAACTTCTTAAATGTGATGTGTGTGAATGAACGCCTCCGTCTGATAGTAATCCTAAAAAATGAACTGCTTTGTTATGACTTTTTGCATATTGAAACGCTTTTTGTAATGCTGGTTCTTGACTCATAGTGTTGTTTGCTACTGCCAAGTTAATTTTTGCTAAGTCTTGATATACAATGCGTCCGGCACCAAGATTCATGTGTCCTACTTCTGAATTTCCCATTTGACCCTCAGGAAGTCCCACGTTTAATCCGTCTGTTCGCAATTGAGCAAATGGGTATTTTGTATATAAACTATCTATAAATGGTGTGTTTGCATGATCTATTGCTGATACTTTCGGATCGGGAGAATTTCCCCAACCATCTAAAATCATTAAAATTACTTTTTTGTTCATGTGTGCTATTTTTATAAATTTTATTTATGTTATTTTAACATTTGTTTTGTCTCAAATAGTAAATTGCTTTTCCCAAAAAAAAATTCGTGGTTTTTAGTTTGTTTAGCTCAATTTTATTCTTGCAACAGTTGTTAAAAGTAGTGCAAAGTTACATTAAGAAAATTAAACCGCCATATTTAATCAAAAGGAAATTGTAATTGCACCGAGACACTTTTTTGAGGTTCTGTTTTAAGTTTTTCTTCGTTGTTAAGGTTTGCTACTGAAATGCCTAACAGCCTAACGGAGTTTTTCATCCGTTCTTGATACAGCAACTCTTTTGCTATGTCAAAAAGGAGCAGTTTGTCATTGATATAGTAAGGAATTGTTTTGCTTCTGGTTTGAAGTGTAAAATCGGAATATTTTATTTTTAAAGTAATGGTTTTGCCCGAAATTTTACTTTTTTGCAGGCGTGTTTCTAATTCGGTTGCAATATGTAACAAACGCTCTTCCATATAAATTTCTGACGATAGATTTTCGTTAAAAGTTCGTTCAGCACCTAATGATTTTATAATTCTGTTTGGTTTTACCGCACTTGTGTGTATTCCTCTGGAGATATCATAATAATATTGTGCACTATTTTTAAAGTGCTTTTCTAAATATTCTAAAGATTTTTGTTTTAAATCAAAACCTGTAAAAACCCCCAGCTGATAGAATTTTTCAGCGGTTACTTTTCCTATCCCATAAAATTTTTTGATGTCTAAAACTTCTAAAAACGACTCCACCTCGTGTGGGTTTACCGTTTTTTGCCCGTTTGGTTTGTTATAATCAGAGGCTATTTTTGCTACAAATTTATTAACAGAAATTCCGGCAGATGCGGTGAGTTTAAATTCGTTATAAATGCGGTTTCTAATTTCGGTTGCAATTAATGAGGCACTCGGATTGTTCTTTTTGTTGATAGTAACATCTAAATAGGCTTCATCAAGTGATAAGGGTTCAACTAAATCTGTATAATCTAAAAATATTTTTCGTATTCCTCTAGAAATTTCTTTGTAGCGTTCAAAACGGGGTTTTACAAAAATTAATTCCGGACAATTTTTTTGGGCTATAATACCACTCATGGCACTACGAACGCCAAATTTTCGGGCCTCATAACTGGCAGCACACACCACACCTCTGTTTTCATTGCCGCCCACTGCTATGGCTTTGCCCTTTAATTCAGGAAAATCAAGCTGTTCCACAGAAGCATAAAACGCATCCATATCTACATGTATTATTTTTCTGTGTGAATAAGTTGTTGGCATAGAACAAATTTATGCTATTTTTGATAGTTTTTTTGTTAATTAGCACAAATTGAATTTATGATAGAAATTGAACGTAAATTTTTAGTAAACTCTACTAAATTTTTAGAACATTTTAATACAAAAAGCAGAATAGTTCAAGGCTATTTATCCTCAGTACCAGAGCGAACGGTGCGGGTGCGGATAAAAGACAACAAGGCTTTTTTAACCATTAAGGGTATAAGTAATTTGACTGGCACCACAAGAATGGAGTGGGAAAAACCAATTGAAGTGCAAGATGCAGAGCAACTTTTACATATTTGTGAAAGTGGTGTTATTGATAAAACCAGATTTGAAATAAAAAATGGCAATCATATTATTGAGGTAGATGTTTTTGAAAATGAGAATAAAGGATTAATTATTGCCGAAATTGAACTGCAATCAGAAGACGAGTGGTTTGAAAAACCAGAATGGCTGGGTAAAGAGGTAACGGGCGATGAACGATATTACAATGCTTACTTGAGTAAAAATCCTTTTAAAAACTGGAAATTAACAAATAACGATTAATTGTGTTTTATTAATTTTTAACAATCTCAATATTAACTTTAATGTGTCCACCATAAGCGTTTGGAGCAATTTGCATGAATGCATTTTTTGATAAATCTATGTGTCGTCCTTTTGTGAATGGTCCTCTATCTGTAACGGTTACAAAAACATATTTTCCTGTTTTTATAGAAGTAACTTTTAATTTTGTGCCAAATGGAAGTTTCCTGTGAGCACAAGTGAGTTTGTTATTATTAAAGATGCTTCCACTGGCTGTGCGTCTACCATTAAATTTATTTGCATAATAAGAGGCTTGCACGTTTTCTTGATAAAGTTTTGTTTGTAAGGCTGTTGTGTCAATTTCCTCTAGAGTTATTTTTATAGAATCATTTTTTTTTACAGTATCAATTAAAGTTTCTGTTAAATTTAATGTGCCACTTTTTTTTTGTTTGTCAATTCTATTTCTAAAACTCATTAGGGCTAAACCTAATAAAAGAACTGTGATATAAATTGTATTCTTCATAGTTTAAAAGTGATTTTGGAGCCTTAACTAAAGACAAATTATAACCAGCTAGACCAAGGAATTCTTGATAATATTAATAAAAGACCTAATGTGTAAAAAATAGCAATTTTTTTAAACTTCCCGTTTTGGCTTTCTTGTTTTTTATGTTTTGACCAGCCAATTGTAATGAGTGCAATGGCAATACAATTTATTAATGGATGCTCTAACATGGTTAATCTTAAATCTGGAATTTTCATGGCACCTTCTATTTCAAATGCTTTGAATCCTTTTTCTGAAACAAAATATAAAACCAGTCCAATGAGTAGTTGTAAGTGGCAAATGATAAGTGCAAACAAGGAGATTCTTAAATCTTTTGATGTAAACATTTTTTTATTTGACAATCCATACACAGCGTTTGCAGCAGCAAGTACTAAAATTGCTAGGGCAATATATGCAAGATAAGAATGAAGTAATTGAATAATTTGATACATAGTTTTTATTTTTTTAAGTTATAACAAATGTAATAAAATATATTGTATAATGTGGTTTGTAATTAGTATGATCTTATTTAACTCAAAATACGCGTTAGGGGTTGAAGCATTTGTTTGAGCTCTTTTTTATCCCGATTTTTCTCGGGATAAAAAAAGCGAGTGCGAAAAACCAGACCCCCTTTTTTTGGTGGGGGTAACGCCCAAGAAATTATTTTTGAATAGAAAAACTATTCATGGATTATTTTAAAAAATGGTTTAACAAAAATGATGTAGAACTATCGTGTTTTTTTATAGATTTAGATTCTATTTCGTTTAAAATAGAGTTGGCTAATTGTTTGCCTAGTTCCACTCCCCATTGATCATAACTAAATATATTCCAGATGATTCCTTGTACAAAAATTTTGTGTTCATATAAAGCAATTAATGACCCTAAGGATTGTGGTGTGAGTTTGCTTATGAGTATTGTATTTGTGGGTTTGTTGCCATTAAAAACTTTAAAGGGAGTTAAAAATGAACTTTTTTCTTCAGAAACGCCTTGTTTTTTAAATTCATCTTTTACTTGCTCTTCAGATTTACCCATGAGTAATGCTTCTGTTTGAGCAAAGAAATTAGACATGAGTTTATTATGGTGGTCTTTATTGTTGTGCAGCGATTCTTTGTAACCAATAAAATCTGTGGGTATTAATTTTGTCCCTTGATGAATGAGTTGAAAAAATGCGTGTTGTGAGTTTGTTCCTGGTTCGCCCCAAATGATAGTTCCGGTTTGATAGTTTACAGGATTACCGTCTCTACCAACGCTTTTTCCGTTGCTTTCCATAATACCTTGTTGCAAGTAAGGCGCTAGTTTTTGTAAATATTGGGTATAAGGAATGAGTGCCTCAGTTTCAGCTCCAAAAAAGTTATTATACCACACACTAATAAGAGCTAAAATGACCGGAATATTTTTTTCAAAAGGAGTATTTCTAAAATGTGTATCCATTTTATTGGCTCCTTTTAATAAGTTGTTATAGTTTTCAAAGCCAATAGACAAACTGATGGATAAACCCACGGCAGACCACAGCGAAAATCTACCACCAACCCAGTCCCACATGGGGAAAACGTTTTGCGAATCAATACCAAAAGCAGCTACTTTTTCTAAATTTGTAGATACCGCCACAAAATGTTTTGCCACATCTTCTTGTTTTGCTGTCCCTGTTTCTGGTGATAAAAACCATTTTTTTATAGTTTCGGCATTAGAAAGTGTTTCTTGTGTGGTAAATGTTTTAGAAACGATTACAAAAAGTGTAGTTTCTGGATTTAGATTTTTAATTACTTCCATTACATGATCACCATCTACATTTGACACAAAATGAATATTTAGATGATTTTGATAATATTTGAGTGCTTCAACAACCATAGCTGGTCCTAAATCAGACCCACCAATACCTATGTTTACAACATCTGTAAAAGGTTTGTGGGTATATCCTTTTTTATTGCCTAAAATTATATCGTGAGAAAATTGCTTAATTTTTTCTTTAACGTCAAAAACCTCTGGAATTACGTTTACACCATCTACCATTACAACGTCTGTTTGATTTGCTCTAAGTGCAGTGTGCAATACGGCTCTGTCTTCTGTTTTATTAATGCTCTCACCCTTAAAATAGGCTTCAATTGCTTGTTGAAGTCCCACTTCTTGAGCTAATTCTTGAAGTAGCGTAAGTGTTTGTTGATTGATGTTATTTTTTGAAAAATCCACTAAAAAATCTTCCCATTGAATAGCATATTTTTCTGCTCTTGAAGGGTCTGTGGCAAATAAATCTTTTATAGAATTATTTTGCATTTCATGAAAGTGGTTTCTTAACTTTATCCAGGTTTCTGTAGTTGTGGGGTTTGTGTTTTGTAATGCCATAATTTATTCTTTAAATTTTAGTGCGGTTATACTATCTAATTGTTTTTTTAAGGGTTTAATTTGGGCTAAATATTTTAATCGTTCTTTTTGATTCATGGGTTCGTTGTTTGGTAGTTTTAACCGAAGTGGATCTACCTGAATGCCGTTTTTCCAAAACCGATAACACACATGAGGTCCTGTGGCTAGTCCTGTGCTGCCCACTTTTCCGATGGTTTGTCCTTGTGAAACCCGCTGTCCATTTTTTACTACTATTTTTGACATGTGTAAATATTGTGTTGCATAGGTATTGGAATGTCTCACTTTAACAAAATTGCCGTTTGCAGAGGTATATCCGGTGCGTTCCACTATTCCTGAAGCAGTAGTTTTAATAGGTGTTCCGTGTGGGGCTGCATAGTCTGTACCATTGTGAGCTTTCCAGCGTTGTTGCACGGGGTGAAAGCGTCTGCCCGAAAATTTTGAAGATATTCTAAAGAAATCTAAAGGGGCTTTTAAAAACATATTTTTAAGTCCTTTACCTTCTTCGTCATAATAATCTGGATATTTTTGATTTTCAGACATTTTATAAGGAAAGGCGTATATTTTTTTTCCTTTATATTCAAAATAAGAAGCTTCTATATCAATTACGCCATCATATATAGAATCTTGTATATATCTTTCTACAAGAGTAATGGCAAACTTGTCGCCCTTTCTAATCTTGAAGAAGTCTATTGAATATTCAAAAATTTTTGCCAACTTTGGTGCTACACTGGCACTAACCCCTTCTTTGTTTAATGTTTCTGACAAGGAGCCTTCAATTGCGGTGGCAATAGTTCGTTTTTTTATGGTTGTGGGTCTTATTTTTTCTTGAACAAAAACTGTAGTGTCTCTAAAATCAACTACTAAATAACTTGTTCTATCTTTTACATAGACAAAATACTCTAAGTTTTTTTTATTTTTTTTGTCTAAAAACAAATAATATGGTTTTCCTGCTTTTATGGAACGAAGATCAAACGAATCTTTTATTTTTTCAGTAACTTCAAAAGTTGAATAGTTGTTTAGTTCATAGCCTTCTAAAATGGTACTAAACGTGTCTCCTGATTTTAGAGTGTCAATTTTTGAGATATAATCATTAAAAGTAATTCCAAAATCTTTTATAATAGGTTCTGGTTTTGGCATCACTTTTTGTATTTTATTTTGGTCGTCCTCATTTTTACAAGAAACAATGAACGCTATTAAAAATAGATATAATAAATATTTCAAGTTAATTGTTTTTAGTTATTCGCCCCAATTTTTTAGTTCACTTTCTGACCATAGCTCTGGAAAAAATATTCTTTTTTGATATTTTGGGTGCATGTATTTTTTCCAATCACTGCCTCCTGTTGCTTCTGTATTTTGAGGACCACTTTCAAGATATTTTATGGCAGTATTCAAATGCCCCATTACCCATGTTATATTAACGGTTTTATCATAATGACGCATAGCCTCTATGAGTTGAGGATTATTTTTGTCTTGATGTGGAAGTTGTTTAAATTTTTGCCAAATATTAATGGTGTTATATTCCTGCATATATCTTAAAAATTCAGATTTGTATTTGCGTTCAAATTCAAGTATAAGATATGATTTTTTGCCTGTGGAATGGTCTTTACCTGCCGCTTGCCAATATAAATGTTCAAAAGCGTTTTCAAATGACCCTTTTGTGTCAATTGTTGGTCTAAAACGATAATCTATTAGATTGATTAAATCTGTTGAGGCAAATTCTATCATTCGATATTGGGCACTTTGAAAACCGCTTGCTGGGGTTAGCGTATTTCTAAATTTCATGTATTGTTCAATTTCCATGCCATCAGCCATGATGTCAAATGAAGTGGTGAGCATATCAAAATAGCGTGATATACGCATCAAACGTTCTGTGAAAAAAGAGGTTGTTAAATACGGCTCATGACAAACTTGTTTTATTTCCCAAAGTATCATTTTAAACACTAACTCATTTATTTGATGATACATGATAAAAACCATTTCATCTGGAAGTGTTGTTCTTTGTATTTGAAGGTTTAAAAGAGCATCAGTTTGAATATAATCCCAGTAGGTAATAGGTTTTGCATAAACAAGGCCTTCTAAATGTGTTTCTGTTTTTTGATCTATTTTTTTAAACTTTTCGTTTAAATGCTCAATTTGTATTTTAATTTCCGATGAGATTTCCATCTGATAATTTTTATTAATTTTTACAAGAAAGATAGAACACGTCTTTTGGGTTAAAACTTCTCACATGGGTGTTTTGTCTTTTTTTATTTTTTAAATTTCAAGGTATTTTTTAGACCTTTAAATTCATAGAGATCGGCTTTTAAAGAGCCCACTGCTAAACTAGCTTTTAATCGAATGGGGACTTTGTTTTTATCGTCTGATATCCAAACTGTTAAACTTTCTTGCTCTTTAAAAACTCTACCTGCCTGAACATAAGGTTTAAATACCATACATGAAATTGTCCCAAATTTAGTGTTTATATCTTCTTTTCCAATAAATTTTAGCTTAAATTTTGTTGTTTCATCATCAAAAAACATATCAATGGATATTGATTCGCCCTCTTTTAATTTGTCAATAGCAGGATGATTTCTTAAATAATAAAATGACGACACTATGTCTTGTACATTTTCTGGAACGCTAAATGTTTTTTCAGATTTGTTTTTATAATCTTTTACAAAAACGGTGTTTTCATTTTGATTAAAAAATCCTTCCTGAAATTTAGTGTAGCCACCCTCGTCTATTTTTCTTAAAAATTGATACGGTTTGCCTGTTTCTTTGTCAAAAATACTTTGATAATCATCACTCACTTTAAAAAAAGTTTTGGCTATTCCAGTAGTATATCCTTTACCAACTACATGATGTACTTTTTTGTTATTTCTGCTAGCTTCTTTAATTTCTAGTGTTGCATAACCCGCTGTGATGGGACCATAGTGTATTCTAAGTTTAAAAAATTCGCCTGTGGTATATGAATCTTCTTGCGTTGTAAAAGAATTAGTTAAAATAACAACTAAGATTAAAAACATATATTTTTTCATGATAATTTAATTTTATTCTTTCACACATTACAATATTTATACCAAAAGACAAAGCGTTTTATTGCGGACATCTGTAAAAACTCCTTTTTATTTCGAAATAGTCTTTGTACACTTTTTTAGTATCCCTCAATGCAGTAACAGCTCCACATTCATTGAATTTAAGGTATATGAAAAAGAGTGTTTAAAATTAAGTGTTTTGTAAGGCATAATTTACTTTAGTTTCTATATCTGCAATTATGTTATAGATTCTAAAACAAAATTAAAAAACAAAACATACTTTTTTTAAACACTCTTTTTATTTTTTAAGAGAACTATTTATTTTTTATTGAGTCCAGCTTAATATCAACGTCTTTAGTTGTTCCTTGAAAAACAAGAGTAGAAGTTTTTCATTTACAATGGTTGAAACAGTAACTTTTACCATTCCGTTTTTGTTTGTTTTTCAATAATTATTTTTTTGACTCTTGTTTGTTTTCAGAATCATCTTCGTTCATCATTTTACATGATTTGTTCGTGCAACCATTCTCTAAACATTCTTCTTTTGATGAAGACTTGCAATCCATCATGTGAGTGCAACCCATTTCTGCACACTCTTCTGCACTCATTGTGGCACATTTTTCAGTAGCTGCACAGCAAGAAGTCATTACATCATTAGAATGAACACTACCCCCTAAAATGGGAGCAATAACTAAACCAATTAGACATGTTAATTTGATTAATATATTCATTGATGGTCCTGAGGTGTCTTTAAACGGATCACCCACGGTATCACCTGTTACAGCAGCCTTGTGAGCATCTGAACCTTTAAAAGTCATTTCGCCATTAATTTCTACACCTGCTTCAAATGATTTTTTTGCATTATCCCAAGCACCACCCGCATTATTTTGAAATACCGCCCATAAAACTCCAGAAACCGTTACTCCTGCCATATAGCCCCCTAACATTTCGGCAACTAATTGATTATTATCTGGATAAACTAGCAAACCAACTAACACAATAGCTATTGGAAAACCAATAGTTAATATTCCTGGCAACATCATTTCACGCAAGGCAGCTTTAGTAGAAATTTCTACACATTTGCCATATTCGGGTTTACCCGTTCCTTCCATAATGCCCACAATTTCTTTAAATTGACGTCGCACCTCATATACCATATCCATGGCCGCTTTCCCTACGGAGTTCATGGCTAATGCCGAGAAAACAACAGGTATCATACCGCCAATGAATAACATAGCTAAAACGGGAGCTTTAAAAATATTAATTCCGTCAATTCCGGTAAATGTTACATAAGCTGCAAACAAGGCTAGAGATGTAAGTGCAGCAGAGGCAATGGCAAAACCTTTACCCGTAGCAGCAGTTGTGTTACCCACTGAATCTAAAATATCTGTTCTGGTTCTAACTTCTTTTGGCAATTCACTCATTTCAGCAATTCCACCAGCGTTGTCCGATATAGGACCAAAAGCATCAATAGCTAATTGCATAGCCGTTGTTGCCATCATTGCAGAGGCTGCTAATGCCACACCATAAAAACCTGCTAAAGCATAAGAAGCCCAAATAGCACCTGCAAATAATAGAACTGTTGGGAAAGTTGAAATCATTCCGGTTGCTAAACCCGCAATAACATTTGTACCAGCTCCTGTAGAAGATTTTTGTACAATTGCTAAAACTGGTTTTGTACCTAAGCCTGTGTAATATTCTGTTACAGAAGATATTACGCCGCCAACTACTAATCCAACGATAGTTGCATAAAACACACGCATGGACGAAATATCTTTTAATCCTTCGCCAAAAAATTCCATTTTCATAGTTTCAGGCAACATGTATTTAACTAAAAAGTAGCAAGAAATTAAAGTCAATACAATAGAAACCCAGTTTCCAATGTTTAATGCTCCTTGTACTTGTTTTTCTTTTGCATTATCGCTAGAAATTTTTACCAGCATAGTTCCAATTATCGAGAATAAGATTCCGAAACCAGCAATTGCCATTGGGAGTAAAATTGGACCAATTCCACCAAAAGCGTCTTCAATTTTTCCGCCCATATCTTTGATAACATAATTACCAAGTACCATTGCTGCCAAGACCGTTGCCACATACGAGCCAAATAAATCGGCACCCATTCCTGCTACATCTCCCACATTGTCTCCCACATTATCTGCAATAGTTGCTGGATTGCGAGGATCATCTTCTGGAATTCCTGCTTCAACTTTTCCAACTAAATCAGCACCCACATCGGCAGCTTTTGTGTATATACCACCACCCACACGTGCAAAGAGGGCAATGGATTCTGCTCCTAGAGAAAAACCAGCTAAAGTTTCTAATATAACCGTCATATCTTCTGTGTTTGTCCAAACACCGCCGGGCATGAAATATCTAAATAAGGCAATAAAAAAACCAGTTAATCCTAGTACGGCTAAACCCGCAACACCCAGCCCCATAACGGTTCCACCACTAAACGATACTTTTAATGCTTGTGGTAAACTTGTTCTGGCTGCTTGTGTGGTTCTTACATTAGTTTTTGTGGCAATTTTCATCCCCATGTTTCCTGCTAATGCCGAAAAGAAAGCTCCAAATACAAAGGCTATTACAATAAATAAATGCGTTTTAACTCCGGGTATAAAAGTAATCCCCGCTAATACCACACTTGCAAAAACTACAAATAGTGCTAATAATCTGTATTCGGCTTTTAAAAAAGCTAAAGCTCCTTCATAAATATAATCTGATATTTCTTTCATTTTACCATCACCCGCATCTTGTTTTAAAACCCAAGCTCTTTTATAAAACATAAAAGCTAAACCTAATAATGCCATTATAATGGGCACATAAATCATTATTGAATCCATAAAATTTGTTTGTTTTTATTGTTAATTTTTTGAAAATAAAACAAATTTAAACAAAAAAGGCAATAATACTACTATTATCACCTTTTTTAAAAAACTTTGTTAAATTATTTAATACTAAATAGTCCCGCAGGTTTGTTTTCTAATGCTTCAAATCTATTTTTACATTTGACAAAAATTTCTTTGGCTTCATTAACATCTCCCCAACCTTCAACATCTACTTTTTTATTTTCTAAATCTTTATAAACCTGAAAGAAATGTTCAATCTCTTTCAACAGATGCGGATTCATATCAGATAAATCGTTTAATTTATTCCATATTGGGTCAGATACTGGAACACAAATTACCTTTTCATCGGGGCCTTTATCATCTGCCATGTGAAACACACCAATGGGTTTTACTTCCATTACACAGCCCGGGAATGTGGGTTCAGTTACTAAAACCAATACGTCTAAAGGATCACCATCTAATGCTAATGTTTCTGGGATAAATCCATAATCTGCGGGGTACATCATTGACGAGAAAAGCATCCTGTCATATCTGATTTTTTTTAATTCAAAATCATATTCATATTTGTTTCTACTCCCTTTTGGAATTTCAATCAGCACATCAAAAGTGCTTACATTTTCTATTGTCATATTTTCTGCTTTTTGTGGTGCAAATATAATGTTTTAAAAATTAGAAAAAACAGTTGAATTGTTCTAAAAACTCTAATTATCAATATACGCAAGGCTGTTTAAAAAGTCTTATTTTGTTCATTTTTAATTTATCTTGCAATTCCAAACATTTAGAAAAGTCAAAACAAGTTTAGCCTGAAAAAGCATTAACTTTTAGAACAACTTCTCGCTTATTTTCAAAATCATTTTTATACTTCTATAACTTTGCTTCTTTTATTACTTGTGTATTTCAATTTTAATCTGTTAATCAAATAAAATAGGACGGGTACAATAATTAAAGTTAAAAATGTAGCAAAAACAAGCCCATAAATAACCGTCCAAGCTAAGGGGCCCCAAAAAATCACATTATCACCCCCCATATAAATATTAGGATTACCCGTTTCAAACAAGCTAAAGAAATCTATATTAAAACCAATAGCAAGTGGTATAAGTCCTAAAACGGTTGTAATTGCTGTTAGTAGCACAGGTCTTAAACGGGCTTTACCCGCTTTTACAATAGCCTCAAAAACCAGTTCGTTACTCAAAAGTTGGCTTTTACTAACTCCTAATTCTATACGTTTTCTATCTAATAACAAGTCTGTATAATCTAACAAAACCACACCATTATTTACCACAATTCCGGCCAGTGATATAATACCCATCATGGTCATCATGATTACAAATGGTTTTCCTGTAATCATCAGCCCTAAAAACACACCTATGAAACTTAAAAACACAGCCACCATTATTATGGAAGGGCTAGATACAGAGTTGAACTGAAAGATTAAAATTAAGAAGATTAAAAATAAACCTATTACTAAGGCATTCATCAAAAAAGATTGCTGTTTAGTTTGTTCTTCTAGCTGTCCAGTGTAGTCAATTTTAACCGTTTTTGGGGTTTCAAAAGAAGCCATTTCCGATTGAATTTGGGCTACTGCCGCCCCTGCATCTGTAAAACCAGGAGCAAGTGCCGAGTATAAAACAACCACTCGTGCCGAATTTTTGTGTTTAATGGCACTAAATGACGAGGCATTTTTTTGACTGGCAATAGTGGAAACCGGAATTTCTTTTATTTGACCCGTTGCCATGTCTCTAAATGTTATATTTTGATCAAAAATAGCACTTTTATTATATCTGTTTTCTTCATTAAAACGAACATAAATGTCATAATCTTCACCATCTTTTTTATAAACACCCGCTTTTTCACCAAAAATAGAGCGTCTCAATTGATTACCCACCTGCCCCGCGGCCACGCCAAGTTCTCCTGCTTTTTCTCTATCAACTATAACACGCATGGCTGGTTTATCTTTATTAACATCTACTTTTAGCTCATCTACTCCTGGAATGTTCTTTGTATTGAGAAAGTCCTTCATTTTCTCGGCAGTAGTTATCAGTTCGTCATAATCATTTCCTTTAATTTCAATGTTTATGGGGTATCCTGCTGGTGGTCCCACGGCATCTTTTTCAACTGATATAGAAACTCCGGGATAAATGTCTTTTAATGATTCTTGAATTTTTTTTCGTAAATCTTCAGAATTTCTTCCGTCTCTAAATTTAAATTCTTTCATAGAAAGGGTAATTTTTCCTTTGTGCGGCATTTCAGCAGCAGAACCACTATCTGTTTGAGGATTACCCGCTCCTTCACCCACTTGTGCAATACCGTTTTCTACTAAAAAATTTTGCTTTTTTCCTTCTTCGTCAATATAAACAAAATCGGCATCTTCAATTACCTTATAAACTCTTTTTTCAATAGATTTTGTAATTTCGTTTGTCTTTGAAATATCGGTACCTTGAGGATACTCTACATAAACAATAATTTGATTTGGGGTATTGTCAGGAAAAAACTCAACTTTTGTTCTGCCGCTTCCTACGCTCCACCCAAAATATAACATAATTACCACAAAAAACATTACAACCATTCCTATTACTGTAACTACGGGTTTTTTACCCGATAAAAAGTAGCGTAATGAGTTTTCATAAAAATTTTCTAAACGCGTTAGAAATTTAAATTGAAACGAGTTTGTTAAACCTTTAATAAAGTATTTATACAGCCAAAACATTAAGGCAGTAAAAATCATTAATGTGCCTAAAGCTCTAACCTTTCCTCCAAAAATTAATATAAAAGATCCAAATCCTACAAGGATTAAGGACAGCTTAATTAATTGCTTTTTTGAAAGAATTTTTTCGTTGATATCCATAAACTGAGCTACTAGCACTGAGTTAAAAAAGATGGCAACAAATAATGACGAACCCAGCACCACCGAAAGTGTTATGGGAAAGTAAATCATAAACTGCCCCATAGTTCCTGGCCACATCCCTAAAGGCACAAAAGCTCCCACAGTTGTTAAGGTAGATATGATAATAGGGAGTGCAATTTCTCCAATGCCCTCTTTTGCCGCTTGTATTCTGCTCATGCCCTCTTCTGTCATTAAACGATATACGTTTTCAACTACTACAATTCCGTTATCTACTAGCATTCCAAGACCCATGATTAATCCAAAAAGAATCATTGTATTCATGGTATAGCCCAGTGCGTGCAAAATCATAAAGGACATAAACATAGACATAGGTATGGCAAATCCAACAAAAAGGGCATTTCTAAATCCTAAGAAAAACATTAAAACACCCACCACCAGTATGATACCAAAAATTATGTTGTTCACTAAATCGTCCACCTGATTTAAAGTTCGTGAAGATTGATCATTTGAAACAGATATAGAAACATCTTTAGGAAAATGATTGATTTGTGCATCTTCTAAAATTGTTTTAATTTTTTCTGTGGCTTCAATCATATTTTTACCAGCACGTTTTTTTACATCGAGCATAACCACACTTTTGCCAAATTCTCTTGCATAAGTGGTTTTGTCAACTTCTTTAAAACTAACGCTAGCTATATCTTTTAAATATACTGCCCCGCCTTGAGTTTTAACAACAAAGTTTTCTAAGTCAGCCGGATTTTCTACTTCGCCAAGAATCCTAATGGTTCTTCGTTGTTCGCTTGCAACTAAATTTCCGGCCGACATGGTAACGTTTCCACTTCTAACCGCATTAATCACATCGTCCATACTCACTTTTGAGGCCATCATTTTATATATATCAATGGCAATTTCCACCTCTTTTTCTTGAGCACCTCTAATATCTACTTGCTTAATTTCTTGTAGGGCTTCAATTTCGTCTTCTAAATGTTCGCCAAAAACTTTCAATTGTTCAATGGGATAATCTCCTTTGATATTGATATTTAAAATAGGAACTTCCTCAGAAATATTAAGGTCAAAAACATTAGGTTCTACTTTTGCTCCATTAAACGAAGGCCAATCTTCGCCACCAGATTTAGCATCTATTTTATCTTTTATTTTTTGTTTTGCGGCTTCAACTGTAATTTTTTCGTCAAATTCTACCGTAATAATTCCATAATCTTCTTGAGAGGTTGAAAGCACCTTAACCACATTACTTATGTTTTTTACTTCTTCCTCTAGTGGATCTATAATTAAACGTTCTATATCTTCAGCCGTATTTCCTGGATAAATGGTACTAATGTATATTTTAGTTTCTTTAATTTCAGGAAAATCTTCTCGTGGCATACTGTAATATGCAATTACTCCGAGCACTAAAATAATGAGCATCATTACATAGACGGTCATTTTGTTTTCAATGGCCCATGATGAAAACTTAAATTCTTTATTGTTTATATCGCT
>DAINSR010000003.1:0-4312 GCA_036741255.1 Flavobacterium sp. | reverse complement strand
TAAGTTGATTATTGCCATTAATTTTTTGTGGATACAAAATGTAAGATATGAATTTTAAATAATTGAATTATTTTATGATTGTTATTTTCTGTCCGTCTTTTACGCTTCTTGCTCCTTCTTTAATTATTAAATCGCCTTTTTGAAGTCCGTTTGTAATTTCTACCAATTCTCCTTCAGCTAACCCAACAGTTACGATCACTCGTTTTGCAATTGCATTCCCATCTTTATCAGGATTTTGGGCCACATATATAAATTGTTCTCCATCTGCATTTTCAGAAATTATGCTTGATGGAACAGCAATCGCTTTTGGGTTGGAATAGTCTTTTACATAAATTTTTGAAGTAAGATTAGGTTTAACAGCTCCATTTTTATTAGGCACTGCTATTTGAATGAGAAACGAACGATTAGCGGGATTAATAAAATTTGCTGCTTGAGTTACTTTTGAGTTAAATTTTTGTCCCAAAACAGGAAAATCTACCACAACATCAGACCCTTTTTTGATGGTTGCAATATTTTTTTCAGGCACTTCTGCTTCTAAATACATATTGTTTAAACTCACAATTCTCATAATGGGTGTCCCTGGTCCTACAACGCTACCTTTTTCAGATGCTATTGCTTCAATAGTTCCAGAAAAAGGGGCTCTAATAACAGTTTTTGAAAGTTGGGCTCTCATTTGTGCTAATGCTTTTAACTGGGCATTGTAGTTTGTTTTTGCTTGTAAGTATTGAATTTCTGAACCTATTTTTTGATTCCAAAGATTCTCTTGTCGTTCAAAAGTTGTTTTAGCTAATGCGGTTTGCGTTTCCATTTGAGCTAATTGTGCACTTAATCCTCCATCGTTAATTTGAGCTAATGTTTGTCCTTTAGCCACTTTTTGTCCTTCTTTAACATAGACTTGTTGTAAAATGCCTCCAAACTCTGAACTTAACATAATATTTTCTTTCGTTTTAACGGTGGCTTGTAATTCAATAAAGTGATTAAAGACAGTATCTTTAGCTTCGGTTGCTGTTACTAATACCAGTTTTTCGGTAGTATCTTTTAAGCTGATGGCATTGTCTAAAAGTTCTAATTCCTTTCTTAAGGCTTCTGATTTTGACGCAAGTTCTGCTCTTTTTGCGTGCATTTCTTCTAGTGTTCCAGATTCAATAACTGCCGTAGTGGATTTTATTTTGCTGTCGCTACAAGAAAAAAGCATCAAACTAAATAGAATAAAAAATAGGTGCTGTTTCATAATGTTTTTTTGAGAGTATAAAAATTTTGATTTCATTTTAAATGCTTTTTAATTACTAGTTGATAATTTGTCTAATGCTGTTTTTTTATTGATAACGTCTATCATAGACTGAAGATAATTTTGCTGCGCCGCATACAGTTGTCTTTGTGCTTCTGTAAACTCAAAACTTGTTGACAACCCCTCTTTAAACTTGATTTGTTGTTTGTTTTCAATGCGTTCGGCTAGTTTTAAATTTGATTTTGATGTGGCATATTGTTCAATGCTAAATTCATAATTACTTAGTGCAGACTTATATTGTAATGTGATCATTTTTTTAGCTTCTGTTAGTTGGTTTTCAGCTTGTTCAAAAGCTAGTTTTGCTTGCTGAATTTTTGCATTTCTTCCAAAACTGCTAAAAATAGGGACGTTTAAGCCAACTCCTAAGTTTGAAAAATTATTCCATTTTTGGTTTGCGTTTGCAAAAGAAAACGTGTTGCTAAATGCGTTGTAACCAAAATTAACTACTGCAGCAAGAGAGGGTAAATAAGTTGCCTTTTGTGCTTTATATTCTAGTCTTCTTTGTTCTTTAAAATTTTCGGCAATTTTGTAATCTACATTACTAGAAACAGTAAAATTATCCTGATTTTGACTCACGTTTATGTTTTTTTGAGCTAAATCGTCTAATTTATCTGTGAGGTTTATGGAGTCATCAATTTCTAGCCCCAAAGTTATTTTGAGCATTTTTTTAGATATGTCGGCAAGTCTGTTAGTATTGTTTAAGCTGCTTTCAATAGATGCTAACGTAATTTGAAGTTGCTCTACCGTTTCTTCTTCAATAAATCCATTTTTATAAGTTTGCTGTGCTTCAAAAACATTTTTTTCAAGTGTGATTTTATTTTTCTCTAAAATTTTGATATTTTCTTCAGCAACTAAAACGTTTCCATAATTATTGATAACCATTTCTCTAATGTCATTATCAGTTTTAGTTTTGTAGTTTTGAAAATATTGTAAATACGTTTTTGAGGCTTGCAGGGCTACAATATACGAGCCATCAAAAATGAGTTGGCTTAAACTGGCTCTGGCATTCATGCTGTTTTTTGTACCAAAAGCAATAGTGGTAATAGCATTTGGGTCGCCACCAGGGTTAAACGCATTGCCCGACACACCTTGTTTAGTAAACACAAAATTTTTAACATAATCTAATCCCGCATTTATTTGTGGCAAGCCCGCGGCTGTGGTTTCCCATTTTTTTTGTCTGGCGGCTTCAATGTCTTTACCTGCATTTATAACCTTGTAATTGTTTTTTAGGGCGTGATTTATAGCTTGGTCTAAAGAAAAAGAATACGAGTTATTGTTTTCTTGTGCCAATAAAAAACTGGTTATAAGTAAAAAAGTTAAAATTATTTTTTGCTTCATATTTATATTTGTTTTTGATGATTTTGGGTTAGTATTTGATCTAAAATTTCAATTCCTTTTAGTGTGCAAATTCCCCTCAAATGATATTCTAAATAGCAGGTTTGAACCGCATTAGAACTGTATAAAAGAGGGTCAAAAAGTTCTACATTTTTAATACTCGTCATGCTTGCAAAATAAAATCTACTGATGAGTTCTTTGTTGAGGTTTTCTCTATATAAACCTTGACAGATGCCTTTATTTAAATTTTCTATAACACAGCAACCCATTTTATTAAATTGTTTTACGGATAATGATTGGTGGATTTTTGGATAGTATTTTTGTAGTTGATATAAAGGAGATGTGTTTTCATTTTTTAAATTGAGCATTACAAAATCTTTTATTTTAAACCACTCTTCTATAGGATTTGTGTTTGCAGTAATAATAGCATCTATACCGCTAGAAATTGTTTCAAACAAGTTTGATGTAACGGCTTTAACAAGCGTATCTTTATTAGAATAATGCAGATAAATGGTTTTTTTTGAAATACCCATTTCAGCAGCAATGTCGTCCATAGTTACGCTCTTAAAACCAAGGGAAAGAAACATTTCTATGGCTTTGTTTAAAATATGCTCTTTCATACTTTATCTTTACTTACTATTTAAAAAGATGCACAAAACTACAAAGGAAACTACAAAAACAAAAAAAGTTTCTTTAGTTTTTTTGATAATTTTAACATTTAGCTTTTTTAAAATGTGTTTTAGCAAACGTATGAATGTGTTTTAGCATAAAAAAATTACCTTTGTGGGGTTAAAAAAATAAAAAAATGCAAACGATAGCGGCATATCAAGAATTAGTTTCAAAACATTTTGAAACTCTAAAAATAGATAAAGAGCCAAAAAATTTATATGAACCCATTCAGTATATTTTAAGGCTGGGTGGCAAAAGAATGCGACCTGTTTTAACATTGATGGCGGCAGAAATTTTTAATTGTGATTATAAAAAAGCATTACAAGCGGCAACAGCTGTGGAGGTGTTTCATAATTTTTCGTTAATTCATGATGATATCATGGATGATGCACCCCTCAGAAGAGGGAATGCAACAGTTCATGAAAAGTGGAATATCAATACGGGGATTCTTTCTGGCGATGCTATGCTCATTTTAGCGTATCAGTTTTTTGAAGAATATGAACCAGCTGTTTTTAGAGATTTAGCTAAATTATTTAGTAAAACCGCCTTAGAAGTTTGCGAAGGACAGCAATATGATGTTGATTTTGAAACAAGAAATGACGTGAGTCTTGCAGAATATTTAAAAATGATAGAATACAAAACGGCTGTTTTAGTAGGTTCTGCAATGAAAATGGGAGCTATTGTGGCACAAACGTCACAAGAGAACGCAAATTTGATTTATGATTTTGGTTTAAATTTAGGAATTGCCTTTCAATTGCAAGATGATTATTTAGACGCTTTTGGCAATCCTGAAACTTTTGGCAAACAAATTGGTGGCGACATCATTGAAAATAAAAAAACGTTTTTGTATCTTAAAGCATTAGAACACGCCTGCGAAAATGATAAAAAGCAACTGATAACATTATTTCAATCACAAAGCGAAGATAGCCACAAAAAAATTGAAATTATAACCTCTATTTTTAATAAAACAGGAGCAAGCAAAACAACACAAGATGCCATAAAAGACTACACCTTAAAGGC
>DAINSR010000002.1:18735-27535 GCA_036741255.1 Flavobacterium sp. | reverse complement strand
ATACTTAAACAAAAAAATGTTCAAATTTTCTGAAATTTGCCTTGCAACGGTCTTATAAAGAATTCATCTTTGTCACAGATTAAAAAATTAACTCAAATTTTCTTGTTTCTTCATTGAAAAATCTGAGACAATTTGTGTTGTTCTAAGATGCCCTTTGCAGGCAAGCGTTTTCAGCAAGCCCTAAATAGAGTATTCCATTGTTCCTTAACTTGGCTCCAGTTCATGGTATTTGCATGCACTATTGCGTTTTGTGTTATTTTTTGCACTATTGCCTCATTATTAAGAAGTATTTCTATTGCGTCTGCCATTTGTTGTGCATTGTTATCTTCAACTAAAAGTGCGTTTTTGTTGTGTGAAAGTAAATAAGGGATTCCTCCTACATTTGTGGAAACAATGGGTAAGCCAAGTGCCATAGATTCAATAATACTAACGGGGGTGTTGTCAAAATGTGTTGTATTTATAAAAATATCATGGTTTTGTGCCAGTTCAGTCCATTGTTCCTTAGTGAGTTTACCCGTGAAATTTACTTTTATTTTGTTTTGTTCAGCCCATTTTTTGGTGTGTTCTAAGCTTCCATCTTTATCAGCCCCCACCATGGTTAGTGTGGCATTAGCATATTTTTCTTTGATTAACTTCAATACTGAAACGGCCATTTGTGGATTGTAAATAGAAGCAAATGCTCTGACCCACAATATTTTTGGCTCAATTTTGCTTCTTAATTTAAAATCATATCCTTCAAGTTGAATGCAATTAGGTATAAATTCAACGTTATCAAAGCCATTTTCAATACATTTTTCAAGTAAATATTTTGATGGAGCCACATTTTTGTATGCGTTCTTAAAAATTTGTTGGCACAAAAATGGATTTTTTTTAAAGCGATACGGTAGATTGCCTCCATGAAGAATAGGAATATATTTTACATGAAAGAATCTTGCTATTTGACTGCAAATGAGGGCATACCAAAAATTAGAGGTACTATAAGTGTCTATAAGAATATAATCTACTTTTTTTACGTTTGCGAATGTTGTAATTATCATGTCTAAAATTCTTAAAATTTTATTTTTTTTTGAAGAGGTGTGTGTCAAATGATACCCTTCTTGCGATAGAAAAACCCCTAGTGTTTCAATAGAAGTCTTATTAACGCCGTGTTTGCTTAGTTGGTTTCCAATGTAAAGTAGTTTTTTCATTTGACTATTTTTATTTATTGGTAAGACTTGTCCGCCCTCCTCTAGACTGAAGGAACACCCATAATCATCACCTTGTTTGTCAAGAACTTTTGTAATAGGCAATTGATTAATTATTATTTACAATTTATATAAATAAACCGCTTTTATTTTTTTTACGAGGTGTAGCTTTTTATTAAAGGTTTTTGACACCACATAATCAACTTTTTTAGATTTTAGAAAACGGATTATTTGATTCTCTGGTAGTGCATTTAGTTTTTGATAGTCAAAATGCCACTTTATAAATTGTTTTTGATTTCCTTCTATAAGCATAGAGGCTCCTTTACTATCTAAAACAACAGCACGTGATGCTCCAGCTCTTATTAAAAAGGAATTGTAGCCATAAAAAACATCTTCTTTTTTGGTGTTTTTTGCAATGTAATCTACCATATCTGAATAGCTATAATCTGTTGGTTTACTTTTAAAAAATTGAAGATTTCTTGGCAAAATAGCTCTTGTAACATCATCACTTAATAATGGGATTTGGTCAAAAATTTGATTATTTGAAAACGATAATAGCCCTATATAAATACAGAAAACACTTATTTTAATTGAATTTTGAATTTTTAATAAGTTAAAAAGTTCAACTCCCAGTAAAAAAATTCCGATTTGAAAAAGAACCAACACAAATTTTTGAAAACGAATTAATTGAAAGGAAAGTAATATATTTTTTTTGAAAATGGTATTTATAAATAACTCTATATAAACAGATGCATTTGCGGCTATAAAAATTCCAAGTGCAGAAAAAAATAATATTTTAAAAGTTTGTTTATTTTTTGATGTGTCAAAAAAGAAAAAAGTTAAAAAAAGGAAACCTAATATATATGTAACGGGTCTATGCCATGATTTTATAAACAATATCGGGTCAAAAAAAATATCAGAAATTCTTGAGTGGAGTGCTGTGTTGAGTGTGTTTTTGTCTAAAATTATTTCGCTTGAAACATTAGAGGCATAGGTTAATAAAAACGGAATCATTCCGATGAAGCAAAACAAAAGAGCCGTAACTACTTTTTTTGAAATTTCTTTAAAAGGTGTTTTTTGAATAGCAAGGTAAGTTATATAAACAAACAAATAAAGCAATATTGCCCCAACACCAGATATGGCATGAAAGTTAAAAATGAATCCCAATACAATGCTTGTTACAATTAAATTATTTTTTTTAAAATTCAAATAAATTAAAAACGGCAGTGGCAAAAGTGCTATAAATAAAGTTCTAGGCATAATGGTCCATAGATCAGAGATGCCTAATAACTCACCACCCGGAGGCCACAAAACACCTCTCGTAAAAATGGAGAAAATAAATGCAAGCCAAAAATCTTTTTTTAAAGAATAATATAAAAAGAACCACAAAATACCATAAATAATGTGTGTAATAAGCCCTAAGATGTTTAGTGCGTCAAGATAATCATGATGAGTGAAGTTTGCAATAAAACGCAAGGGTTGCACGTAAAAGGGGGTGTAGTATTTCACATTATCAATATTGTTTAAATACAAATCATTTTCATATAAACTGGGGTTATCCATTTTTTTACACACAGGAATAATATTTGCCAAGTCAGAGGAAATGTCTTGTATTCTTGCGTTTTCATTTTTAATGTAAAAACCCAGTGAAATGACTAAATTAAAAACAACAACAAGTGCAATTTTATAGGGTTTCATTTTTTGTTAGCATTAGGGTTAAATAGCTGTGTGTTTATGCTTTTTTAATGGAGTAGTAGCACATTAATTAGATTTTGGGGCATTTACAATATCAAAATGAATGGCTTGTAATAGTAACTGAAAACCTAAAATGATAGAAAGTGTTACTATCATGATGGTTCCTGTGGGGGCAAAAATATTTTGATTAGAATAATATATCCATTCTAAAACACCAAAAACAACCCCAAATAAAAACAAGGGTATTCCTAGTAATATATAAATTGAGGCAATATTAAAATCATATAAGAAATAATTTTTTAAAATTCGCTTGATAAAAGTAACCGTTAGTTTTTTTAGAAAGACAAATGGCATGAGCCATACTTTCATATTTGATTTCTCGTCTCCATAAATTGCGGGCATGGCAATGTCATTAATTTTTGCTTTTAAAAAATAAAGTTCTGCTATGAGTGATGTTTCAAAATAATATCTATTTGAAAGTTTATCAAGTTCTATGGCTTTTAGCGTTTTACAATTTAAAGCAAAATATCCGTTTGTAGGGTCAAAATTGTTCCAATATCCAGTGGCCATTTTTGTTAAAAACGACAGTGCTAAATTTCCAAATCTTCTAACAAAAGGCATTTTTTTTAGAGCCTTTAAATCTTTAAATCTATTGCCTTTTGACATGTCAAAATCTGAGTCAACTAGAGGTTCTATTAATTTAGGGAGATAACTTAAATCCATTTGATTATCTGCATCAACTTTTACTACAATATCAAAATTTTGTTCTATTGCAAATTCAAACCCTTTTTTAGTGGCACCACCCACTCCAAGATTTTTACTATTGTTAATTATTATTACTGTTTGAGTTTTTAAACTGTTTTTTATGTCTTCTTCAGGAAGTTTTTCACTACTGTTATCATTTACAATGACTACTGCATCAATAAAATGCGGAACTTTTTCAATTACTTGAATAATTTGTTTAGAGGCGTTATAATAAGGAATGACTATTGCAATTTGTTTGTCTTTAAAACTCATTTTTATGATTTTATTTCAAATTTGTGTAAGCTAGAAACAAATATAGTAGTTATAACTAAAAAAAGCCCTAGCAGTCCAAAAAGGGGTCTGTAAATATATAAATGTTCTCCAAAAAAAAGTGTTATCATCATAGCAATAATCAAGCCCTGCAATGCAAGTGAAAATCCTTTAAACTCATCAAATTTTATTGTTAAAAAGCTTATGAGCCATCCAAAATACAAGATGAAGCCCACTATGCCTGTTTCACGAATTGATTGTATGTACATGTTATGAGCAGATTTTCCATATTTTGAATTCAAATGATTTACAAAACCCACCCCAAACGGAATGATTATTGGATTTTCTAATAGATGCATAAAATTATTTTTTGTCAATTCATCTCTTCCCGAGCCTAAATCACTATATGCGTCAATTATATCAGCATCACTACTATCAAATACATCTGTTTTGCTGAAAATTCTTTTTTGTAATGTGTCGTCTAATTTTTTTTGTAAATCACTGTTTTTAGAAAACGTAAAGATAAATATCAAAGTAAGCATTCCTGTATAAGTAAGAAAGCGAACAGGACTTCTTATTAAAAAAAATATCGCCATAGCAATTAATCCCACATATGTAGTTCGTGATCCTGAAACAATAATAATATAGATGTTTAATACAAGTGCAACATATACAATAATTACATTTATAGAGTATTTTTTTTCAAAAAGTAATCCTAAACATAAGCACAAAGTAAACAGAGAAGTCATTCCTGTTACAATTTTATTAGGCCCTAATGTACCCGATAAAAACCCATTATAACTTTTTTTATATTCTTCATTCCACAAAAATTCTACATAATCTAAGTTTTGTAACAAAATGACAATGCAACTCAAAATAGATAAAATTAATATTATGTAGATGCTTATTTTAAAATTTAATTTTTCTAAGCTATATAGATATAAATAAACAGAAGTTAAAAAAAATATCCAAAAGTGATACATGTATAAAATTACCTGAAGAAATCCAACTATTTTATTTTCGGTAATATAAGATATAAATGTTGTTATCATGGTTATAGATGCCCAGATCATGAATTTTTGTAAGTTTTTAAATATAAAAACCTTTTGAATTATTGTATTTATGAGTCTATAATTGTTAAAATAGTTATAAATAATAAAAACCCCTAAAACATCATACAATCTAAATTCATTATCTCCACTAACGCTATATTTGATAACGGGTAAGTTATAAAAATAAGAAACAATCATAGCAAATACTGTAAATAGCAATATTTTGTTTTTAAAAAAAACAGCTAAAGCATGTAAAAAATCTTTGTCGATAGAGGCATAGTTTTCTATTACTTCTTTATTTTGTTTTAAAGACATATTTTTAAAGGGTTATTGTAATTGTTTGTTGTTTATTTTACAGCTTTTGTGCTACTATTAATGCTAATTGAAATTTCAAAGTAGATTTTATACTGGTATTATTTTACGCTTGTTTCAAAAGTAGTTATTTCTTTTAAAATAGAATTTATGGATTTAAAACATTTAAAATTACGATTATTATTAATCTAAAATCCACATTTTGTATTTTGCTATAATTTGTTTTTCATGGTATAATTTTAATACATCATCATGTAAATTTTGAGCCATTGATTGTCGTTTCTCATCATCATTTATAAGAATTGTTAAAGCATTAGTAAATGCTCTTTCGTTTGAAGGTTCAATTAAAAATCCATTTTCATTATCCTTTATTATTGACGATATTTCGCCCACATTTGTGCATATAACCGCCAGTTTTCCCATGGCATACTCTAATAATGCCACAGGAAGACCTTCAGAGTTTGAAGTTAATATCCCAATGGAAGCTTGGTTTATAATTGTAAAAATATCAGGTTTAGAGCCATAAATAAACACATTTTCTTGTAGTTCATTTTGTTGTATAGCATCTTTAATTTTTCTTGAATAACTATCATTAAAATCTTTCCCCACCAGGTGAAAGGTATAATTTGGATAGTTCTCTTTGATGGACTTTACTATGTTAATGAGCATCTCATGATTTTTTTGAGGTCTTAAATTTGCTAAACAAAGAATTCTTTTTCCTTCACTTCCTTTGAGTTGTGTTTTTTTTAATGTTTCTATAGAACCAAATTTGATAAAGTTGGGTAAATAAATAATTTTTTTGCACCATAATTTTTTTTCAGCCCATTTTTTGAGTTGATGATTTACTGAAACTATTCCGAATAAAAACAATGAAACTATTTTTAGTTTTTTAAAGCCTCTTTTTTTAAGCATTTCACTATTTCCATAATGGTCGTGCCAAATAATTTTTATTTTTGGAACCATTATTTTAGTTAAAAAAGCAAAATATACTGAGCTGCTATGAGCGTGTATTATTTCTATTTTGTTATTTTTAATATAATTTTTAAAAACAGTAAGTGCTTTAAAATCAACAGTTTTTTTTCGGTTTAGAAAAAGATAGTTTTCTTTTTGTACTATGTTGTCTTTTAATGGTCCTTCATTTCTAGTAGCTACTAATCCAGAAAATAAAATAACTTCTGATAAAGCATTTGCATAAGTAACAGCCATTTTTTCGGCTCCTCCAGCTTCTAAACTATCTATAAGTTGGACTATACGCATGATGAACTTTTTTTAAAGTAAGTTTTTAATTTCGGTTTCAAATTTTTCTATGGTGTATATTCTGGACCAGTTTTTAGCATTTTCAGCGACATTATAATACTCAAATTCGTTGTGAACTAAAGCGGCGATAGTTTCAGAATCTTGATCAATATTTTCGGTTAAAAGAATACCTCTACTTCCTTTATCAAGCATATAAGACACACAAGAAACAGGAGTTGATACAGGAACACACCCCCAAAACATAGCCTCGGCAACCACTTTTGGCCAGCCCTCGCTTTTTGATGGGAGCATTAAAAAATGACTGTTTTGATAGGCTTCTTTTACTTTTTCTTTTGGTTGGTTTCCTTTAATAATTATTACTTCTTCAAGCTTGTTTTGTTTGATATGCTGCTCTATTTTGTTTTTTAAAATTCCTTCGCCATAAATTTCTAATTGTATGTTTTTTATGGTTTTAGATAATTTCTCTACCAGTTTAATGGCGTATAAGGGTTGTTTTCCTTTTGATAATGTACCCACAAACAAAAACTTTATTCTGCTATCTTTTTTAATTTTTCTTGAATTAATCGTTGTTTTTTCATCTTCAGAATAAGTTGCCGTGAAAAAGGGTTTAATATTTTTAGTTTGGTTTTCCCAGTTGCCATAAACGAGTACTTTCATATTTCTAGTTAAAAAAGTATTTGAAAGTATCCATTTTTGAAAACGATAACTCCAGGGTTGTTTAGCATTTGGGTCCCAGTTGCCAGCATATTTAGCTGTTTTTTGCTTCTTTGGGAATAAAATTTGAACTAAACAGCCTATTAAGCCAATATTTCCAGGGCAACGCAAATGAATGTGGTCTGCTTGTTGCATGGCTTTATATATTTCTATGAAAATTTTAGGAAGTAAAAATGAGGTTTTAATAATGGCTGAAAATGATTTTATATTGAAACTATTTATTTTGTGAAACTGAATTGCTCCATGGTTATAAGCTATATCTAAAACTGTTTTTTGATTTTTAGAATATGGTGCAACTAGTAATACTTTATCTGCATATTTGATCCAAATATTCATTTCGTTTACATAAGGAGCATAAGCAAAATATTGATTTTGATTTTTATAATGCGTAACGTGAGTAATTATGCAGAAATTCATTTGTGAGTTGTTTATTCTTTTAGTTCAATTTTTTTTGTGAAATAATTCTAATTGTAGATACGTTAAAAAATTAAGAATTTATATTTGAATGGGTGAATTCTTTTTCCTATAAATTTTATAAAATTATTTTACTTTCATTTGCTTAACAATTTATTGTTAACAGTTCTTGTAAAACATAAATTAGTTTAGATTTTAAATAATGTTATTAAAAAAATTTTTAATCTGCCTAGTGCCATCTCTCTTGTAGATTTTGAAGGAAGTTGAAAAATAATATCTAAAAATTCCCAGCACCAAAATTTGAATTTATGAACTAATTTTTGACTTCCAAAAAGTTTCCAATTTCTATGTGCATTAAAAAAAGCTTGATATCCATAGTGTTTTGCTAAGGGACGTCCTACAGGTGATATAGTATGCTTTAATTGTGCATTATATGCAATAACAAGGCGATAACCTGCTTTTTTTAAACGTAAACAAATGTCTTGGTCGTCATAAAGTACATAGGTTTCATACTGTTCAAAAAATGTTGAAAATCTAAATTTTTTTAAAATATGTGTTCTAAACGCCATGTTGTGTCCTATTAAAACATCTACATCTTCTACCCCAGATTTTAAAATATTAAAATGAGCAGTATTATGCCCCCACGGTAAATATCTTGCAGCACCCACATTTGGATATAACCCTAAAAGCCTGTAAATTTTTTTTCTCCTCCCTAAATTCTTGCTTTTATGTTGCAAGTTAAAAGTATCAAAACCGTTTAGGCCTGCGATGGTGCTTTCGGGATCATTTAAAAAAACCTGAACAACCTCTGTTAAATAATTTTTTTCTAGTTCTACATCGTCATCTAAAAAAATGGAAATATCCCCTGCTGTATTATCTACCGCTATATTTCTTTGTTTAGTCATTCCACAACTTGTTTTGTGGTAAATAATTTCATAGCAAAAAACTCTATTTGTATGATTTGAATAGGCCTCAACAGCTTTTTTTACACTTTCATCAGGTGTTCCATCAAATATTTGTAATCTAAAGTTTTTGTACTCCTGAAATTCCAAGTTTTTTAATAAAACTAATAAATCTTTTACTCTTTTATAAGTGGTAACTAATAAATCTATTTTCATGTTTGTAGATGATTCAACTAATTATTTTTTGAATAATTTT
>DAINSR010000002.1:0-18635 GCA_036741255.1 Flavobacterium sp. | reverse complement strand
TTTTCGCTATACTTGATTTTCTATGTTCTTTATAAATTCATTAAGCACTTTATCATATACTTTAAAATTAAAATGTTTTTCAAATAAAAGGCTTCCGTTTTTTGCAATTTGAATTAATTTATTTGGGTCATAATTTATCACTTTCTCAATAGTTTTTTCTAAATCTTTAGTATCATCTGAATTTGCAATAAAAGCGTTTTCTTCATTTGATAAATACTGCATAGACTCTCCAAAATTTGTTGTTATAATCGGAATTTGATAAGATAAACTCTCGGCAATTTTTGTTGCAAAGCAATATTTATTTTGGATTGTTTTATTTTTATTTATAATTATAAAACTAGCATTTTTATAATAGCTATCTAGTAAATTAGATGAAATAAATCCTAGAAATTTTACTTTATGTCCTATGTTTAATTTATTGATTAATTGTACTATTTGTAAACTAACATTTGATTGTTTAATACTGCCCGTAAATATTAAACTTAAATTGCTGTTTTTATTATTGTTACTATAATTTCCAAAAGCTTCTATAATTCCTAAAATTCCGTCTTTCTCTTCATATAATGAACCAGCATGAAAAATGTAGTGGTTTGTTTCTGGATTTTGAAGATTTATATGGCTAAAATCTTTAGTTTCAGATAGAATAGGGATTTTTATAACTTTAGCATTTATATTTTTATTCTTAAAAACAATTTTTTTTAATTCTTCTGAAATTACTATAAATCCGTCTATAAGTTTCCAAACCAGTTTAAACTGCAAAGCTCTTTTTACTTGGGCAATAATTTTATATTTACTATTTACATAAGGAAACTCGTTGATTTCTAAAACAACTTTTTTATTTTTAAGTTTTGCAAATAAAATTATAAAAACTCTAAAATCTAAAGACGGATAAACAATTAAAACATCAAATTTGTATTTATTTAAAATTATCTTTTGAAATAGGTTTAGAATGATTATCATTTTTTGAATTTGACGAACTATAAAATTAGTATTTCTATTTATAGTACTAACAGATTTATATTCTACCTCATCATAAAATTTGGTACAAAGACCATTGTTAAAATTGGTTGATATAATTAATACAGAATCTTTATTTTGTTTAAAAATCCTACTAATAAAGTGTATTCTGCTTTTATAATTTGAATCACTTGGTATAGGTAATGGACTGATTATTAAGTATTTCATTACGCAAATGATTTAATTGTTTCTTTGATGTTTTGAGAAAAGTAACATTTTTTGTAATCAATTAAATGGTTAAATCTTTTTTTTCCTACTTCATCTATTATAATTGACAGATTATCATTGTCATAAGCATCCTCAATAGTTGAACTCCACGGAGAAATTACAATTAGTTTTTGATAATTTATACTTTCTATCCAGTTATCAGATTCATCAAATTGAAACGAAATATTATATTTTAATAGTTCTCTTACAAATAATTCTTTTTTGTGTTTTTCTCGTGGATGTAATCTAATATAGACATCATCAACCTGCTGGTCTATTTCGTTTAAATAGTTTTTAAAAATAGGGTGCAAACCATTAAATTCAATGGTTGAGGCGTATAAAATTTTAAATTTCTCAGATGGAATTTTTTCTTTTGTTGATTGGGGAATCAACTTATAATTACATTCAAAATTTTTGCAAAAATGGTTTTTTAAATATTCAATAGTCTGTTTGTTTTTTACATAAATGGTGTCAATTAATTGAACAGGAGCAGGGTGGCTATAAGGCGGATAATTAATAATGCTGCCGTGTTGAATTTCAATTATTTCTAGATACTGTCTATATTTTGAAAAACTAATTGACAAACTATTCAAATCATAAAACCACATGAAATAAATTTTTCTATACTTTGTTCTCCAAAAAAGTGAATTATTAACACATTGATATGCCTTAAAATAGCCCATTTTTTTTGTTTTTTGATTCATAAATAGGGCTACTATTTTTACTAATCCGCCAAAGTTGTAAACTCTTTTGTTATTGATTTTATGGATATATATTTCCTTTGATTGATTGATATAGATATAGTTTTGAAGTTGAAGCGGCTCATGAATTCTATCTTTTAAAACGCCATTTTTTAAATAACAAAAATTAAGTGCTGTATATATAAACGATTTTTTTTTAAATATACCCAAAAGTCGTAACGTTTGAAAAATAAGATAATCAAACAAGCATTTTAAAATAAAAATAATGATTTTAATCTTGGTCTTATTTTTTTGACCTTTGTTTTTTGAGTTTTCAAAAGTTATAATTCCTTTAAAATCATTTTCGCTTTTTTCTAAGTAAAACAAATAATTTTCAAGAGCTTTTGGATCCATTTTAGTTCAATTTTTGGTTTTCTAAAGCGTTCTTAAATTTTTTAACAAATTTTTCTGGAGTATAATTATCTAAATATCTGTTATATAAATTTTTATTAAAAACTGAATTTGAATCTAAAACAAATGCGTCATATTGTTTTAAAATTGCTGTGGCTGTTTTGTTGCAGTCAAAATTTTCAATGCAAATACCATAATCACCCACTTGCTCTTTTACACCACCAGATTCATAATGAATGATGTTTTTTCCAAAACTCATGGCTTCTAAAACAGAAAGCGGAAAACTATCAAGTCTGCTTGAACTAAAATATAAATGAGCGGCTGATGTTAAAACAGCTGCGTCTTCTACTCTACCGAGGAAAGAAATTCTATCCTCAAAATTTGAGTTCACTACCTTTTGTTTACATTCATCCATAACGGTTTCGTTTTTAACACCATCTCCGCACCAAATGAATTGAATTTCATCATTTTTATTACAAACATTAATAGCAACCTCTGTCCATATATCTGCTCCTTTTGTTAAGTCAAAAGACCCTATTGTAATGACGGTAAACTTAGATAATAAAAAAATTTTAGGGGTTTTTCTAGGAATGATACAGTTATTAATATTAGTAATATTTGGGTTTTTATCAAAAACAAATGCCGAGTGCTTATTAGCCTCTGAACAGCACAATTGAATTATTTTTTTATTTTTAAATAACCACAAAATAAATTTTGATTTTCCAGTTTTATTTTCAACAAAATAGGGCATTTCATGCCAGTAAACAACAGTTTTAATTCTAAAAATCCATGAAATAAAATAGTAATAAATCCAATAAGGATTTGACTTACTGCACAAGCTAGACTGGGCATTATATATAATAAAATTAAAAGTAAAAGGATTGTTAATAATAATCTTAATTATTCCAATACAAAATTTATAAATGCTATTTCCAGTTAAATAAAGAACTTGATCAAACTCTTTATTTAAGGTTTCTCTTGCATAATGTATAACCCTGTCTGAGCCTCTTGCATATCGCATATCTGAAGATGAGGTTAAGATAATTATTTTCATCTGTTTATATCTATTTTTTATTGGTAAGACTTGTCCACCGCCAAGCTGATGGGAAACTCACATTTATCTCTTTGTGTATCAAGAGCTTTTGAAATAGGTGTTTCAACTTTTTCATTTCTCATTAGTTAATGATGTTTTTAATGCCGAAACTATTTTTTTAATATACGACCAATTTATTTTTTTATCTCGCTTTATTTTGTTCCATACTTTTTTAAAACCCACGTAATAATAGCCATTTCTAATATCTTGAAATTCTGAATTAGGAACCCAAGATGATGACCATAAATGAACAGCAAAAGATCGAATATGAATGTAGTTTTTATAATTTTTTAAATCCCACTTATTTGAATAAGGCAAAGGATAAAAATAGTGTTCAGGATAAATTGTTATTTCGTCTATTTTTAATATTTCAGTAAAGACATCTTTAAACGCATAGTATTCTCTAAACTCATTTGTAACTAATTTAGGGATTGTAATTTCTTTTGTAGCATTAACATTTATAACTTCGTTATAAATTAATTTGCATTTTTCTATAAATTGAAAACCCGCTTGACACCCTATAATACTACAGTTAATGAAATTTTTATCTTCAGCACCAAAAAAACATTGATGGTTTAATAATGCGTCAAAGTTTTTAAGAATCATCATGTCAGTATCTAAATAGATACCTCCATACTTACTCAAAACATCTAATCTTACATAGTCAGATACAAAAGCCCACATTTTTTGTTGATATGCTTTTTGAACAAACGGATGTGATAAATCTGAATTTGTTTCGTTCCATTCAACAATTTTATAGTCTGGTAAAAAAGTGTGCCATGATTGGATACATTCTTTTATTAAACCAGATTTTTTAGCCCCTCCAAACCAGCAGTAATGTATGATTTTTGGAATCATTATAGTAAGCTAATTTTTTTAAAATCATAGCCTATTGTATCGCCCCCTTCATGAATTATATAATAGCCTTGACCTTTTAAAAGTGTAACGGCTTCTATTTGTTCGGTTTTGCTTAGATTAACAGATTCATATTTAATAATTGACGGTTTTATTTGATTAAATGCAATCATTTTTAAAATTTCATAATCAAAACCTTCCGTATCAATTTGAAAAAAATCAACTTTAGATTTTTTATAGTAAGTATTGATAATGTCCATTAAAGCCTCTGCTACAACGGTTTCTTGAACAATGTCTTCTGATTTAATTTGTAATTTTTTATGATGATCAGGGTCTAGTGAGGCAATGCCTTTTACCCAATCCGGGTACAAATTATATTTATTTTCGTCTATTTTATATATCGTTACTTGCTTTTCTGTTGGATGAACGGCTTTGTTTATTGGGATGATTTCTGAAAATTTACTATAATTATTCACAAGTTCATTATAGTAAGCTCTTATGGGTTCTACTACAATACCCGATGAATTTCTTTTAGAAACAAATTCGTATAAAAAATCAAAACTTATACCATCATTAGCTCCAATTTGTATAAAGTTAAAGTTAGAATTTTCTTTAAAATTAATTGTTAAGACCCGTTTGATGGAAAGTATTTGCTTTTTATATGTTAAACCTTTTCCTATTGTATTGATTATTTTTAGAAAAAATAAGAACAATTTATTTATAATGATTATCATAGTGTTTCTATTTTTATGTTTCTATGAATAATTCTGTTCCATGCGGTATCTAATTTTCTTCCAGAACCAAAAACATCTTCGCCAATTACTTTAACCTTTAATGCATTTTCTAATATTTCATAGTTTGGCCCTTGATCACCAAGATACAAATTTACCCAGTATTCTTCTGAGGCAAATAGCGGAAAATCTTCTATGGTTATAAGAGCATTTCCTTCACCTTTGTTAATTTTTACAGTTGTTCCAAGATGCTTGTTGTTTAATCCTATGTAAGAAATTTGATGACTATCTTTAATAACAATCCCAATTTCTGCCTCAAAAAAATCTCGCACTGCATTAAAATGAAGTTTAAGTTCCACTTTAGAACCTGTGTAGATAGTATTTGTCAATTGCCCGTTACAATATAACTCTGCTTGTAACAGCCCAAAGCCTTTATTTTTTTTGTCTTGATGATTATTGAGGTTAAAAATCCCGATTGATTCTTCGGTATTTTTTTTTGTATTAGAAAGATAATATGCTTCAATACTATCATCAATAGATCCTTGAAAAAATACGCGTCCATTTTGCATCACAATTCCTTTTGTGCATAAACTTTTAACAGCTGCCATATTATGACTCACAAACAAAACCGTTCTGCCACTTTCTCTAGAAATATCCTGCATTTTACCTATTGCCTTGTTTTGAAACTCGGCATCGCCCACCGCTAAAACTTCATCTACAACTAGTATTTCAGGTTCTAAAAAAGCCGCAACGGCAAAGGCTAATCGCACCTTCATGCCACTACTGTATCTTTTTGTGGGAGTGTCAATGTAGCGTTGGCAACCACTAAAATCTATTATCTCATCTAGTTTTGAGCTAATTTCTTTTCGGGTCATGCCTAGTATGGCACCATTCAAATAAATGTTTTCTTTACCTGTAAGTTCTGGATTAAAACCTGTTCCCACTTCTAGTAATGACGCAATTCTGCCCCGCGATTTTATAACTCCAGTAGTAGGTGCCGTAACTTTTGAAAGTATTTTTAATAAAGTAGATTTTCCTGCCCCATTTTTACCAATGATTCCTAAAACTTCACCTCTTTCTACTTCAAAATTAATGTCTTGCAGTGCCCAAACATAAGAACTTGACCCTTTTAATGACCTATCGTTTATTTCACCCACCTTTAAATAAGGGTCTTCCTTACCTCTAAGTTGGTGCCAAAAACGATTCAAATCATGACTCAATGTGCCTGTTCCAACGGTTCCTAAACGATATTGTTTAGAAATGTTTTCTACTTTTAATATAATAGTGCTGTTTGTACTCATTTTAAGTTGCAATCTTTTTTGCCATCAGGGCTACACAGTGTCTATAAACGTTTTTTCGGTTTTATTAAACAATAATATACCAAAAATTAAAATTATACAGGTTACAATTACTGTATAAACTATTCCCACTCCTGATATGTTCCCTTCTTTTAACAATAAAAACCGTGAGGTTTCTATAATATATGCCAACGGATTATAATTTATAAGCCAACCAACGCTGGGCAACTTTTCTTTTAATAATTTTATGGGATACATTACCGCAGATACATACATTAACAACTGAACCCCAAAACTGACTAAAAAACTCAAATCTCTATATTTTGTAACTAATGACGATATAATCATACCCAGTCCAAGGGCTAAAACTCCCATTAAAATAACAAGCAACGGAAGAAATAATACACTCAACGATAGTTTTATTTCTAAATTGTGAAAAACATAATACACATAAAACAAAATGTAAATGCCAAATTGAATTACAAATTTCACCAAATTAGAAATTACAATAGACAACGGTACAATTATTCTAGGAAAATATACTTTTTCAAACAAAGTTGCATTCTTTTTAAAAGTGTCTGAAGTATCATTAAGGCAAGAAGTAAAATAATTCCAAACCATCACACCCGCTAAATTAAACAAAAACGGCGGTGTAGTGCCAGTTTCAATACCAGCAACCGTGTTAAAAATCAATGTAAAAATTATTGATGTAAACAATGGCTGAATCAAATACCACAAAGGACCTAAAATAGTTTGCTTATAAACCGTAACAATATCACGCTTTACAAAAAGTAGTACTAAATCTCGATAATACCAAACCTCATGTAAATGCAATGAAAAAAAATTGTTTTTAGGTCTAATTTCAAATAACCAGCCTTCTTCTTGACTATTTTTTGTTTCCATTAATGCTTCAAATCCTTAAATTGGCTTCAAAAATAAGCTAATTTAGTGTGGACACAAATTTTAGTACAATCTTTTTTATTTGGGCGTGCCAGCATGTACCCAAATCGCTCCCTTACCTCATGCCGTCGGTCTGCTGCTAGTAGTCGTGTTGTTTTTATTTTCTCATGTTACCATTTTATTAGTATGACCAGCTATATTTTTTATACCAGGCACACAAACAACACGAGCTACTATGCCTTCGCCCTCACGCAAAATCAAATAAAATGCAACTTTCTTTTTTGATAATTACCACTCCAGTTCATTCAACTTTTTTTTAAATATTGATTTTTTTATTCAAAAAAGCCTTTTACAACCAATACTTCTTATTTTTTCTATTCTTCTTGTTGCCTTGCAAGTATTAAACTTGTCCATCTATAAATTTGACATTTTTTTTTAAAATTTATTTTGATTTAACATAAAAATATACTTTAATTTGTGAAAATTGTAAAAATGAAATTTAGAAAAAAAATACACTTAGAAATATCTGAACGTAAAGTCTTGTTACGTTTGATTGATCTTTTGTTTGTTTTATTTGCTCTAAATGTTGTGAGGCAAATCTTTCATTTTTCTTATTTTTCTGTCTCTTGGTCAAACTTTGATTGGACGCTCGTTCTAGGTTTTTATCTCATTTTTTTTGGGAGTGTTTTTGAGTTGTATAATCTTCAAGCGGCGAGTAATCAATATGTAACAGTAAAAAATGTTATTTTAACCTCCATTTCTACCGTTTTATTTTTTTTGTTAACACCCATTTTGACACCCGCTCTACCAGATAATAGACTACAAATAATTTACTTTTTTTTAGCCATATTGTGTTCTTTATTGCTTTGGCGTTTTATTTATTTGAAGTTATTTGCATCTACTAGATTTGAAAAGCGTGTTTTGTTTATTTGTGATAGTAAATCTTTAAATAAAAAAGTAAACGATTTAATTTCTGTTAATCCACATTACAAAGTTTACGGATATGTATCAACTCAAATAGAAAGTGAAATCAATATGTCATATACCTCTGTTTCATTGGCTTCATTAGAAAATTTTATAGCCTCAAATTCATTAACAGAAATAGTTATTGCATTTAAAGAAAGTGAAAAAATTGAAACAGAATTATATGAAAAACTCCTTGATTTATTAGAAAACGGAATTACTATAAGAGCTTATGATCAGGTATATGAGAGTAGTACTAACAGACTCCCGGTGTCTTATTTTTCTAAAGACTTTTATAAATATTTTCCCTTTAGTAGAAGCAATCAAAATAAGTTTTATTTACTCATTGTTAGGTTGTTAGAAATTATTATTTCTATAATAGGATTGAGTGTTTTAGTTGTTTTTGTGCCTTTTTTACTATTAATTAATCTAGGATGGAATAAGGGGGAGTTGTTTTATTTGCAAGAGCGTGTTGGAAAGAATAATAAACCTTTTATTATATACAAGTTACGTACCATGATTCCAACGGCAGAGGCAAATGGTGCTGCATTTGCTTCGTCAAATGACTCAAGGATAACTCCATTTGGTTTGTTTTTACGAAAAACTCGTATTGACGAGTTTCCTCAATTTTTTAATATTTTAAAAGGCGATATGTCAATTTTAGGCCCCAGACCTGAACGTCCTGTTTTTGTTGATCAAATTGCAGCCCGATTACCATTTTATAAAACAAGACACGTTATAAAACCTGGATTAACGGGTTGGGCTCAAGTAAATCATGCTTATACAAATTCAATAGATGACGCTTTGATTAAGCTTCAATATGATTTATTTTACATCAAACATCGCAGTGTTTTTCTTGATATTAACATCATTATTAAAACCATTGGAACAGTTTTGTTTTATAAAGGGCAGTAATTTTTTTGAATGAAGTGATTTAAAGTCAATTACTAATTTTAAATATCATTTGTTTTCTAAATTGATACAATAAAATAAACGTTGCCACAATTATTGGTAAAATAGAAATTATATAGACTTTAGTGCTTATCACAAAAACATATACAACCAAACAAAATGCTAAAAACTCTAAAACACGTTTTGTTTTTGTATAGTTTTTCTGATAAAAAAAGTATAGCAAAATCAAGTAAAATGGATTAAACAGTAAAATATTGTAATTCCATAAAACCTCTTGATGCAACGAGTAAAACCCAATGACGCTAAAAAATAATCCCAACAGCCCTAATACAAAAAAGTAACCCAGATTTATTGCATTGTTTTTTAAAACAACTACAATAGTTAATAAGGTAATTAGTATATAGATGTTGTCAAAAAGGGGAAAAGGTGTGGGTTTCTTTTGGGCTTTGTATATTGTTTTAGTTTCTATAACAATTGGCTTGCCTTTGTAGTAGGTTGATTTTAATTCGTTCATTAAATCTAAAGGGAGAAACATTTTTTTAGCCTTAGCATCTACTTTTAGTCCAAAAATGATATTAATACCCAGTTGCTGAAAAAAGTGATTGTTAGTATATGGAAATAAAACACTTCTATAACTTTCTTGTTTTGGCTTTTGAAAATCTATAACAACCTCGCCTAGTACCTCATTTATTTTTTCAATAATCAAAACAGTACAGTTTTTATCTATAAATTTATAGGTATAAAAGCGTTCGTTTGTGAGTGTAGAATTGTAAATTTTTGAAAAAAGAGCCTTTATTTTTTCAGGAGGTAAATTTAAGGGCTGTTCATAAATGCTCCTGTTTTCATATCTATAATTATATTCAAAGTCTATATAGCTAGAGCTGCTCACAAAATACTGCAAATCTCCTTTTACAAATTTGAGCATAAAGTTTTCTGTTTCAAAATCAAACGCACCATAATTAAAGACAATGTCTATATTTGAAATAGAATCTTTAAATCTAATGCCCGTGTGTCCGTATAAAGCATAAGATTCATCAGAAGTGCCAACGGTTAAAATAGAAACTTGTGCATTTTTTGACAAAGGGACTGTTTGTGCAATGCTTTGATTATTAATAACTATTGTTGCTATTAAAAATAGTGTTTTGATTATTGCTGATATAGTTCTTTTACCTACTAAAAACATCTAAATCTACTTTTAATGAAAAAACATTAGAATATAAAGCTGCACTTTGATCGCCTAAATCGGTGAGGGCATAATCTACCTGAATACCTTTATATTTGAATCCTAATCCAATATTAGGCTGAAAACTAAGTCTTTTTCTATTGTCTATTTGTGTTAATTGTTGAAAATTTCCAGCACCAACTCTCAAAAAAACCAAGTCGGTATAACCCCATTCAAAGCCTAGGGCAGGATCTATACTCACTGCTTTAGTAGCTATAATATCGTTTGTTTGTGCAAATTGCATATTGAGATTTCCGGCTGCTAAAAGACTCATTTCGTTGTGAAATTCATATTTTTTTGAAATTCCAAGTTGGGCTTTTGGGAGTGTAATTTCGCTGGTTTCTGGTAACTCCTGATTTTCACCAGGAATTGCATCTTTAATGGTTTGAAATTGTTTCTCGTTAATGGTCCAAGTATTATATGTGGTGGTTATATCACGCAACATTAAACCCACTTTCCATTCATTATCACTTTCAAATTGAAGCCCTATATCAAAACCAAAACCCCACGAATCTGCAAAATTACCTATGATTCTCCGCACAACTTTTGCATTAACACCATAATTAAAACCTTCAAGGGGGAGTGCTCTAGCATAAGAAACCGTAAGTGCATAATCTGCTGTTGAAAATAATGAAATGCGATTGTAGTCTATATTTCCTTGATTATCAATTAATTGCGTAGTGTTTAAAATATCATCAACTCCAAAACGGATAAGTGAAATTCCAAAAGCACTTCTATGATCAATGGGCATTCCAAAGGCTATATAGTCATATTGTGCAATATTGGCAAAATAATTTGCATGCATTAGTGCAACTTGTTTTTCTTCTAATTTTAATAACCCAGCCGGATTCCAATACCCCGAATTTACATCTTGAGTGCTAGCCACCACCGCATTACTCATCCCTAAAGCTGCGGCATCAACCCCTATGCTTAAAAATTCGTTAGAATACTTTCGCACCGCTTGGCTCCACAAAAATGAGGGTAGTACTAATAGAATTAAAACTATTTTTTTCAAGGCAATTGTTTTTTACAAATATCTAATAAAATTCTTAATTATTAAACTCTAAAAATTGTAACTTATTGCATACATTTGTTTTAAAAAGCAGCAATACTTATGGAAATTAAAAAACACATTCCAAATACTATTACTTTATTAAATCTTGCTTGTGGTTTGCTGGCTATAATTGCAATTTTTAAGGGCTATTATGATGAAGCTTTTATTTTTGTTTGTTTAGGAATTTTCTTTGATTATTGGGATGGCTTTTTTGCCAGAAAATTTCAAGTATCTGGAGAACTAGGGCTTCAATTAGACTCACTTGCAGATATGGTTACCAGTGGTGTGGTTCCAGGGTTGATGATGTTTCAATTAATTGAGACCATTCAAAACACTCAAGAACAGTATCAAGTTACTGAAGACACTTTTTACATGGGGGTTGTGCCTTATTTTGGATTTTTAATTACTATTGCATCAGCTTATAGATTAGCTAACTTTAATATTGATAAGCGTCAGATAGACTCCTTCATTGGGTTACCCACACCTGCTAATGCTATGTTAATCATGAGTATTCCCATGATTCAATACTCAAACGATTATGAATGGCTAACGAACTTATTAAATAATCCGTTTGTATTAATTATCATTACTTTTTTGAGTGTTTATTTATTAAATGCAAATATTCCATTATTTTCTTTAAAACTTAAATCATTGGACTGGAATAAAGTAAAAGTGCACTATTTGTTTTTATTTTTTGCAATATTTTTATTCTTACTACTCGATTTTACTTCTATTCCGTTAATTATATTTAGTTATATTTTAGTTTCTGTTTTTGTCAATTTTAATTCAAAAAAAAACATTGGCAGTTAAAAAAAACATACGAAAGGGGAAAAAATCTAAGGGCATCACACTAACTAAACTTTTCTTAATTGCTACTGCAGGCTTGTTCTTTGTTATATTTACCATTGTGGTCTATCAATATAGAGATGGTTTATTGTATTATTTAGGCTTCAAGTCAAAGGATTACAATGCAATTTTATCAAAAAAACGAAATTTGCATGATGTAAGAATTTATGAAGTTTTGTCCTTATATGAAGAAAAGACTATTGGTATTGATGTTTCTCAATATCAAGGAATTATTGATTGGGAAAACGTTGGCAAAATTGATGATAATTTTGATATAGATTTTGTAATTATAAGAGCAACAGCGGGTTCTGATAAAGTTGATACACAATTTTATACAAATTGGGAAAACACAAAAAGCAATTTTATTAGAGGGGCATATCATTACTTCCGTCCTGATGAAAATTCAATGCTTCAGGCGGCTAATTTTATCAAAACGGTGCATTTATCAAAGGGAGATTTGCCTCCAGTTTTAGATATTGAGCAACTACCACAATCGCAATCTATTGATAAACTAAAAATTGGCCTCAAACGTTGGTTAGATAAAATAGAACAACATTATGGAGTTAAGCCCATTATATATTCAGGGGAACGCTTTTATACTGATTTTTTAAAAGAAGATTTTTCTGACTATAAATTTTGGATTGCCAATTATAATTTTTGGCGAAAAGAAATGGATGACAACTGGATCCTGTGGCAATTTACAGAAAAAGCTCGTGTAACGGGCATTAACGAATTAGTAGATGTAAATGTTTATAAAGGATTAAAAGCAGAATTGATAGAACATGGTGTGCAATAACTTTGAAAACGGTATTTTTATTAAAACTCCAGTTTCTTTTTTCTAAGTTCAAAATTTTGTCCTAAATACACACGTCTAACCATTTCGTCTTCTACAAGCTCTTCAGGAACTCCTGCTTTTAAAATTCCACCTTCAAACATTAAATACGTTTTGTCTGTTATAGCAAGAGTTTCTTGAACGTTGTGGTCTGTTATAAGAATACCAATGTTTTTATTTTTTAATTGTGCCACAATCCTCTGAATGTCTTCTACTGCAACTGGATCTACCCCTGCAAAGGGTTCGTCTAATAGTATAAATTTTGGATCAGTTGCTAGGCATCGAGCAATTTCTGTTCGCCTGCGTTCGCCACCAGATAGTAAATCACCTCTATTAGTTCTAATATGTTCTAAAGAAAACTCGGCAATCAACTCTTCCATTTTTGCCACTTGTTCTTCTTTAGTTTTGTTTGTGAGTTGAAGTACACTCAATATATTGTCTTCTATACTTAATTTTCTAAAAACTGAGGCCTCTTGAGCTAAATACCCAATACCATTTTGAGCTCTTTTATACATAGGGAATTTAGTTATATCCATATCGTCAAGATAAATAAAACCGCTATTAGGCTTTACTAAACCTACAATCATATAAAATGATGTTGTTTTTCCAGCACCGTTGGGACCTAAAAGACCTACAATCTCCCCTTGATTAACCTCCACAGAAATGCCTTTTACTACACTTCTTTTTTTATAGGTTTTTACTAACTTTTCTGCTTTCAGTTTCATTTGATTATTTTTTTATTGATATCTCGTAACATGTTAGAACGAAAAACACATATACTATTTGTATTATGCACTATTGATATTTACAATACTTATTTTATCCTTATTTTTTTCTTTAATAACTCAAAACCTCTTTGATTTATTCAATTTTGGCTGGTATTTATATTTTTTTTAGCTCGTTTTTTTGTTCTTTTTGCACTACAAAACCACTAATTAATATACTCACTTCATATAACAACATGATGGGTATGGTAACTATAATTTGACTAATTACATCTGGTGGTGTAATAATAGCGGCAATTATAAGGACAATAACAAGGGTGTATTTTCTATATTTTTTGAGCGATTGTGGTGTTACTAATCCTAGTTTTGTTAAAAAGTATATTAACACAGGAAGTTCAAAAATTAATCCGCTGGCAATTACTGATGTTTTTATCATACCGGTGTAAGACTCTAAATTAAATTCGTTTACAATTTCTGGACTTGCAGAAAAAGACCCAAAGAAATATACAGACAAAGGCGTGATGATAAAATAGCCAAACAAAACCCCAAGAAAAAATAAAAAAGAAGTAATTATGATAAAAAGGAGTGCATATTTTTTTTCAGTGTCATATAATGCAGGTTTTATAAACTTCCAAATCTCCCACAATATATAAGGAAATCCGATAATGAAACCTACGGTAAAACAGGTCCATATCATAAAGCTTATTTGCCCCCCCATTTCTGTATTTTGTATGATAAAAGGCATCTTAGCATTACAAATATCAGTGTCTTGAACACCAAAATATTGGGTTACTTGACAAAAAAAACGATACGTAATGAATTGTGGATTTTTAGGGCCAAATAAAATTTCGCTATAAATAAAATCAATAAAAAAATAAGAAATTCCCGCAAATGATAAAATTGCAACACAGCTTCTAATTAGCAACCATCTCAATTCTTCCAGATGGTCTAAAAAAGACATTTCACTTATATTTTTTGCAGCCATTATACAATTCCTTCTTTTAAAATATCATGTAAATGTATTATTCCTTTATATTCTCCTTCGTCAATAACCACTAACTGTGTAATTGCATTGTTTTCTAAAATATTTAATGCCTCACTTACTAAAGTGGTGGAGTTGATGCTTTTTGGATTTTTTGTCATGATGTCTTTTGCACACAATTCTGAAAAGGTATCTCTGTTACTAAGCATTCTTCTTATGTCGCCATCTGTAATAATACCCACCACTTTATCAAGCTCCATCACCGCAGTTACTCCTAGACGCTTTTCAGATATTTCCATAATCACCTCTTTGACAGAAGCGTCTATACTAACTTTTGGCTTGTGCGTTGTATCTAGCATTTCTTTTACTCGCAATAATAATTTTTTGCCTAAAGCCCCCCCGGGATGATAAAGTGCAAAATCTTCACTTTTAAAATTTCGTAATTTCATTAAACAAACTGCTAAAGCATCACCCAAGACTAGTTGTGCTGTTGTAGAATTTGTAGGGGCTAAATTATTTGGGCAAGATTCAGCATCTACATGAGCATGTAATTTATAATGTGATTCCTTTGCTAAAAATGAATTTAAATCAGCAGTCATTCCTATTAATACGTTGCTACATCTTTTTAAAAGCGGTATTAAAACCTTAATTTCTGGACTATTACCACTTTTTGAAATGCAAATTATAACATCATCTTTTAAAACCATTCCTAAATCTCCGTGTACCGCCTCTGAGGCGTGCAAAAAAACTGAAGGTGTGCCAGTAGAATTAAAAGTTGCCACAATTTTTTGAGCAATAATAGCACTTTTACCTATTCCTGTTACCACAACTCTCCCTTTGCAAGCTAGAATTTTTTGTACACTTTCTGCAAAATCAGAAGTTAAATAGGTTATTAACTTTGCAATACTTTCACTCTCTGATTGTATTGTTTTTTTTGCTTCAAAAAGTATGGTGTCAATTGTATTCAAAATTTATTAATTTTTTTTTCGTTTTTTAAAGAAAGTTGTATATTTATAGTTGCAAATTTAGGTAAAAACATATTATATTAAATAGGGTAAACATATATAATTCTAACGATTATATTAATTATTTATTAAAACAAATGCACTAATAGGAATGGAATTAGAAGAAATAGATTTACATAAAGAATTAAAAAAGTATTTTGGATTTAATAAATTCAAAGGGCTTCAAGAAGGGGTTATTAAGAGTATTATTACAGGTAATAACACGTTTGTTATAATGCCAACAGGAGGAGGAAAATCACTTTGTTATCAATTACCAGCACTTGTTTTAAAAGGAACAGCCATAGTGGTTTCTCCTTTAATTGCTTTAATGAAAAATCAAGTAGATGCCATTCGCACCATTAGTTCTGAACAAGGTATAGCACATGTTTTAAACTCCTCATTAAACAAAACAGAAATAAACCAAGTTAAAAATGATATTCGATCAGGAGTTACAAAACTCTTGTATGTGGCACCAGAATCTTTAGCAAAAGATGATTATATTAAGTTTTTTAATGAAGTTCCTGTTTCTTTTGTTGCTATTGATGAAGCACATTGTATTTCAGAATGGGGACACGATTTTAGACCCGAATATCGAAATTTGCGAAATATTATTAAACTTCTAGGCGATGTGCCAATCATTGGATTAACCGCTACAGCCACACCAAAGGTACAAGAAGATATATTAAAAAATCTTGAAATGGCTAATGCCAATACGTTTAAGGCTTCTTTTAACAGACCTAATTTGTACTATGAAGTAAGAACAAAAACAAAAAATGTAGAATCTGACATTATAAGGTTTATAAAACAACATCAAGGGAAATCGGGGGTTATTTATTGTTTAAGTAGAAAAAAGGTAGAGGAGATAGCACAAGTTTTACAAGTAAACGGTATTTCTGCGGTGCCTTATCATGCTGGGTTAGATGCAAAAACCAGAGCCAAGCATCAAGATATGTTTTTAATGGAAGATGTAGATGTAGTGGTGGCAACCATTGGGAATTGACAAACCTGATGTTCGATTTGTTATTCATCATGACATACCTAAATCCTTAGAAAGTTACTATCAAGAAACGGGCAGAGCTGGTCGTGATGGTGGCGAAGGACATTGTTTAGCTTATTATTCCTATAAAGATATTGAGAAGTTAGAAAAATTTATGTCTGGCAAGCCCGTAGCAGAGCAAGAAGTGGGTTTTGCACTTTTGCAAGAAGTGGTTGCTTATGCTGAAACATCTATTAGCAGGCGAAAATTTTTACTTCATTATTTTGGGGAAGAGTTTGATGATGAAAATGGAGATGGTGCTGATATGGATGATAATGTAAGAAACCCAAAACCAAAGACAGAAGCACAAAAACAGGTGGTTACATTATTAAAAATGGTAAATGATACTAAACAAATTTTTAAATCAAAAGAACTCATTTTTGCTCTTGTAGGAAAAGTTAACGCCATTATCAAAGCACAAAAAATTGACACTCAGCCTTATTTTGGGGCAGGAAGGGCATTTGATGAAAAATATTGGATGGCTCTTATTCGTCAGGTTTTAGTTGATGGGCTACTTAGTAAAGATATTGAAAGTTATGGCGTTTTAAAATCTACAGAAAAAGGCAACGCATATTTAAAAAAACCAACCTCTTTTATGATGTCTGTTGATCATGAGTATAATGAAGTAGAAGACGATGCTATTGTAACAGCAGCAAAATCAACAGGAACTGCTGACGATGTTTTAATGACAATGCTCAAAGACCTTAGAAGAAAGGAAGCAAAAAAATTAAACGTACCTCCGTTTGTAATTTTTCAAGACCCATCTTTAGAAGATATGTCGCTTAAATATCCCATTTCAATAGATGAGCTTAGTAATATACACGGAGTGGGAGAGGGCAAAGCAAAAAAATATGGAAGTCCTTTTGTAGCATTAATTAATAGATATGTAGAAGAAAACGATATTATTAGACCTGATGATATTGTTGTAAAATCCACAGGTGCTAATTCGGGACTAAAATTATATATCATTCAAAATGTTGATAGAAAGCTAGGCTTAGATGATATTGCCAATGCAAAAGGATTAACAATGGAAGATTTGTTAAGAGAGATGGAGCAAATTGTTTATGCCGGAACTAAATTGAACATAAACTATTGGGTTGATGAAATATTAGACGAAGAACAGCAAGAAGAAATTCATGATTATTTTATGGAATCTGAATCTGATAAAATTGAACCAGCACTCAAAGAGTTTGAGGGCAATTATGACACCGAAGAACTTCGACTGATGCGAATTAAATTTATAAGTGAAGTGGCTAATTAGTCCTTGTTTGTCTTCTATTAGCTTTTAAAAACTGGTTGATGAGACAATTGCTGTTAAAATAATTTCACTTTCACCTATCCTTTTTCTTACATCATCTTTGTGCTCAATTCCTTTTAAAAACATCATCAATTAAACAAAAAATTGATACAATTTTGTCTTTGGTAAGTATTGGTTTCGTTTATTGGTTCTCAAAACAAATTTACTTAACCTTTGCTTTTTTTGTACTTTTTAAACTAGAAACTTGAATTATATAATAGTATTCTAATATTTTAAAGAGGAAACATTGAAGATTGATGGACTCCAATTAAAACAAATAAATAAAAGTGAGTAAAGGGCTTGTAAACAAAATGTATTAACTTTGTTATTATTATGTACGAGATAACAAATGTTTCATCATTGAATGTCTCAAAGGACTTTTGAAATAAAGTCTTTTTTGCATTTCAATCAAAATTTGTAAAGGGGTTAATCACCATTTAGGCACTAGGCTTCTGTTTCTACATATACCGTGCAAGTTAGTTATTATATGTCAAAGGTTTTTATCTCTCTTGAAATTTGGATTAATACCGATTATGTATTCAATATAGTCCAAGAAAAATGGACTATTTT
>DAINSR010000001.1:31705-32963 GCA_036741255.1 Flavobacterium sp. | reverse complement strand
TTTTTTGTCTTAAAATATTTTATATTACAAAACTATTTTTAAAAAATAATGTGGTGGTTTTAAAAAGACTATTTCGTAATAAGTTAAGGAGTTTTTAGAGGTGTTTTTTTAATATTACACATTTCTGAACTCCAATAAAAGCAATAAATACAAGTGAATAAAGTGCTTATTTTAGTGTTAAAGTTTTAGGAAATAAGATGTAAATTTTGTGAGCAAATAGTGAACTGGTTTTTAATGCAAGTGCTTGAAAGGAGTGGGAAGATTTAGCGAGAACTAAAATTCTCAAATTTTCAGGGGTCTTGATTTTGTCCCTTTAGCATTAAGATTGAATAAATAATTGTTATATGTTTTTAAAGAAAAAAGACGATGAATTTTAAAATTTATCGTCTTTTGAAACTATTTGTTTTTTTTAATGTGTGGGCGATGAGGGTTTTGAACTTTCCTCATAATACGCTCATATATATTAAATTATATAATTCTAAAAATCAAAGGTCTCTATTTTGCTCCTCATATATAGAAACAAACATCATTAAATCTTAATACTGTAAATTTAATATTTTTTATAATCTTCTGCAAATTAATTCATTACTAAATCATACTAAAAATTGAACTGGTTGTTTAAGTTTATAGTGATGCTTTCTTGATTAAATCTGTTTTAGTAATTTTCAATTTTAACCAAAAATCAAGTGAGTTACTTGTTCATATTTTATGCCACTATATGTACAGAACTCTTCAATCGTTAGAAACTCGTTTTCGAGCTTATTGAGGTCTTTTTTTATCTTTTGCATCAATCTAGTACTTTGACGATAACTCTTGCCTGTTATACGTTGTATGTCCTTTGGATAGATGCATACCCTCTGATTATTCAATTTCATACTTTATCTATACCTTTGATATAGCTATGCTATACTTCTGACGCGCAGAAAATCTTTTGCAATTTAGTTATAATTTTTCATACTTATTTATTGGCTTTTTATGTTCATTTAAGACACTTGTGTCGATTATGGACATATGGTACACTTGTGGTTTTTTCTTTTGTGAAATGCTTTGTAAACTTTGCTTTAATCATTCAAAATGTGGTTGCAACTGATAGATAGAATGAAGGAGATTTTATATGAATGTTTAACAAAATTTTGAAGTTATGGCTAGACAGAAAGGCATAATTAAATTAAAAGGTACTATCGGAGATATTACTTTTTATAAAACGCAAGATGGTCACTTGGCAAGAGAAAAAGGTGGAATTGACGCGAGTAGAATT
>DAINSR010000001.1:30614-31695 GCA_036741255.1 Flavobacterium sp. | reverse complement strand
GATCCTGCGTTTCAAAGAACTCGTGAAAATGGTTCTGAGTTTGGTAGAGCTGGAAAGGCAGGAAAAATGCTTAGAACCGCTTTGAGACCATTGCTTTTAAATTCTGCTGATGGCAGAATGGTTAGTCGTTTGACGCAAGCTATGGTTAAAGTTATCCAAGCGGACACAGTTAGTGAACGTGGTTTACGTAACGTAATTGATGGAGAAGCTGAATTATTATTTGGTTTTGAATTCAATATTCGTGGTAAGCTTGGTACTACTTTGTTTGCTCCGTTTGTAGCAACTATTGATCGTGTGGCTGGTGAAATTACTGTGGATTTAGCATCATTTATTCCTGCGAATATGATTGCTGCTCCAAGTGGAACTACTCACTACAAAATCATTTCTGGTGGAGCTGAAATTGATTTTGAAGCTGAAACTTATGTAGTTGCTACTTCTGAAACAGCAATTTTGCCTTGGGACGGAACTGCTACTGCTCCAATTAACCAAGTGAATGCGGTTACTGCTAATTCAACTAAGCCATTATTTTTGGCTCTAGGTGTTGAGTTCTATCAGGAGATAAATGGTCAAATGTACCCATTGAAAAATGGTGCTTTTAACCCATTATCAATTGCGAAAGTTGATAGTGGCGTGTAATGGTTATTTGGTTAACTAGAACTTATTTCCCTGAAGGAACAAATGGTAAACTCGAATGCGAAGGCAAATTGATTTGTAATACCATTGAATTGCCGTGGAAGATGAACGAAACGAAGGTTTCCTGCATTCCGGAAGGGAAATATTTTATTAGAAAACGATACAGTGCAAAGTATAAATGGCATTTGGAATTGGTGGAAGTGCCGAATAGAAAGTTCATTCTGTTTCATCCTGCCAATAATGCTCAAAAGGAATTGCAAGGTTGTATTGCTCCTGTTACTAAACTTTCTGGACCTGGTTTAGGTTTGATGTCGAGAAAAGCTTTTACGAAGCTAAAAGCATTTGTTTATAAAGCTTTAGATAAAAATGAAAGTGTTGAATTAATTATCCAATCTTAATAATAGATTATGAAAAAAATCATTAATAGAGCAAAAGCTCCCACACCAAA
>DAINSR010000001.1:0-30588 GCA_036741255.1 Flavobacterium sp. | reverse complement strand
TAGCTGCCGTTGGTGGAACAATTTTAGCTGCTCCAATTGCTTTACCTGCTATAGTTACAACTATTGGAGGCTATGTAGCGGTAGCTGGTGGAGTTTTGTCGGCTGCAAGTCAGCTTACTACAACTGATGATAGCAAATAATCCCACGTTGATGGGAACTGCTGGAGGCACATTTTTAAGTATTGTACCTAATCTTTCCTCTGATGATATTGCCAAAACGGTTATCTTAGCAACTGTTGGAGCTGTGGTCAGTTTTACGATTTCGTTACTGCTTAAAAGTCTAAATAAGAAGCACAAAAAATAAGTTTAGCCCTAGTTGTGGTGACCTTTGGGTTAAACAAAATGAAAGCCAAGTCGTGAGATTTGGCTTTTTTAGTACCAATTTTGACTGTAATATTCTTGTATCATTTCATCTTTCATATCTTGATAATGAGATATTTCATCCCATAATGAATTTAAAAAATTGTATAATCTTTCAATAACTTCTTTTAAATTTTTCAAATCTATTGTATCTCTATTTAAACTATCTCTTCTTACAGGTCCTTTTGTTAATGGATATCTGAAATTCATTGAATGAGGGTCTTCCAAATGAAATTGCTCTAATATTTTTTCTGCATTATCAAATAATTCTTTATCCTCGTTTGTTATTTTAGGATAAATCTCATATCTAAATAATTTCCATAATTTTAAAATATTATGTTCATCTGGAAAATCTTCAGCTATTTCATTCAACTTGTTTCCCATAGTAATAATCTCTTTTAACTTTAGCTCTATAAATTGTCTGTAAGTAAAAATTAAAGGATAAACAAGTGAGTTATTAAAAAATGGATTTGCAATACAATGTTCAAACAAAGTGTCTCCTGCACTTTTGTAACCTTCCGAATAAAGAAAAAATTTATTAGCTGGTGCTTTTAACCATGCACCTACATCTGGTGAAGACTCCGCTTTAAAAAGCTTATCGTTCTTTTGTGGCAATTCCATTATATAAATATTATTTTATCTAATTTATTGTAAATTTCTTTACTCTTTTCAAAATTGCATTGCCCGTAAAAAACAATGTTTTTTATAAGTTCAGAAGATCCTTCCACATATATTCTTAAATCTTTTCTAAAAACTTCAAATTCTTTCCCAACCAATCTTTCTAAATCTTGTCCAAAAAAGTCAGGTCTAATTATTAAATTAGATACCTCAAAAGGTCTGTTCTTTAAATTATCCAACCACTCAATATCTCCTGTTGAAAAAAGTATTTCAGTGTGAACAGTTGAATTTGGATATGAAATTCTAATAGTTTCCAAAATTAATTCATCTATTTCGTCGGTTGGATAATCAGATTGCTTTGGATAAGTGATTAGATATTTCATATCGTCATCATTTTTATCTTTTGGTTTAAAAGTATAATCAAGAGATATTTCTCTTTCATATATTAAAAAACCGATAACAATATCATTATTTAATCTATTTTGAGAAATAATATTTATCTTTTTGATAAACTTCATTTCCTCTGGTTTTAATATTTTTACAACATTCTTCATAATTAAATATATTTCTATGCAAAATTAATATTTTTTTAAAGTTGTTATTTACAATATCGATATAAAATCATTCTTCGCATATCGTTGATAAGGTTAATGTTTTCTTGAAATTGTTTTTCTTTTTGCTCCAAAAGTTTAAGAGCTGCAACATGCTTTATGTGAGCTTCGTGTTCTTCCATCATAATTTTAGATTTTATAAAAAACTCCTTTTTGAAATCGTTAAGACGCAAAAATGGAATTACAGAACCCACTAAATGTTGATGCCAAAAATTTGTTTTCCATAAGCTGTAAGCAACAAAATAAAGATTTTCGCAGTCTTGTTCTAAGTCAAAAATGACTACAAAACTATTGGTAAATGGCTCTTTTTGTGGTTTTCCGCTGTTCATCCCTTTGTTAAGTAGGAATAAATGGGGTTTCGAGTAAATCGTGCCTTTCTGGTGGGTTTTGATGATAAAATTCTGCATACTTTCGGCTTTAAAAATTGATTATATTTTCAACTTTTCGCAGATTTTCTCTTGAAATGCAGGTGTGCCTCGCTACGCTCCGCCCATTAAAATTTTTCAAAAGAAAAAAAAGAAAAAAAGAAAGCCGTCCGTTTAAGTGGAAGGTTTCAGAAAAAAAAGTTTTTTAAAAAAAATACTACCCGATACATCATCGGAAATCGGGTTTTGTTTTAGTCTAAAATATCCTGCGAACCGTTATGTGTGGAGATTTTTTTTAAAACCCGTAGGGCTTGAACTTTTTTTCTGAATACCTGGAACTTACCTTTGCTCTCTTTTTTTTATTTTTTATTTTGAATATTCAAATCAAATGTTCTTGTTTAATCTGAAGGAATGAGAGTTGATTTGAAAGATAGACGTCTTCGGAAAGGGTATCAAATTCTTTGGATGGATGAAAATACAAATCAAACAATAAAAACGCTTTTTATCCGGCCAAAGAATTTGATACTCTTTCGTGGATTTGATTTTTGAGGATGCCTAAAAGTCAGTTGGCAGTCGCAGTGTTTAGTTAGCAGTAAATAATCTTATGGAAATGGGAAGCATCTTCAAAAAACAATGCATTATACTACCGAGTGCGATTTGGCAGTAGCGCAAGTAAGGGTATCATTTTTTATTTGCTTACTGGGATGTTTCTGATTGCTTTAGTGGAAAAGCTGATGCTTGAAATTCAGTTGGCAGTCGCAGTGTTCAGTTGGAAAAAAATAATCTTAAAAACACTATGGCATCAGCTTTTCCGCTGGAGCAATGACTTGGGGGTTTCTGGCAAATAAAAAATGATACTCTTACTGGGGATTTTGGTTTTGTGGGTAATAAAATGGCTTTTACCATAGGCAAATTAAATTAAACTAAAAGCCATTTTATTACTTACAAAAGCAATGCAAATACTTCCTATTTAACCACAAAGTTGATAAAAACAGTTAACGTGAACGTTCATAAAAGCAATTATAACCGTAAAGTTTCCTATGGAATGGCGAACGTTGTTAAAGGCAGTGGCGAAGGACGGTGTTTTTTGTAGCTGGGTGATGCGATGGGAGCTGCAAAAAATGTTGTCCTGGAGCCACTGGCAAGAGCGTTGGACGAGCGGCTTTTTTACATAATGTTATTATAGTGCATCCGAGATTTTGATTAGTAGCAGGATAGTTCTTTATGCACTATAATGCCACATTATGTAACTAAGCTTTGGGGAAAAGTTTTTGTTGCCTTTCACATTTTCCATTCGGGGTGATACATTTCTAGCATACAAAAACTTTTTGGAGCGTTGGGAAGGAGTGCCAACTGAAAACCTAAAACGTTATCTTTTATACTTCTCTTTTGTGTTTCCAATCGCAATTTTCAGAAAAGATACTTGGTTTGAAATATATTTTATTTATGATGTCTAAAAGTTTATTAGATTTTAAAAGTCCTCCACAATGTTTTGGTTCTGTTGCTATTGTAAAACCACACAATCTTTTAAATATCCATTGAGTTAAAGGATTATCTATTGAAAGTATATTTTGTATTTCTTCTTTTTCCATATAAGTGAACTTTTTTCCTTTTCCATTGTAAGGATTATCTAAGGTAAAAAAGTCTAAATCTATATCAAAATATACTTTGGTTTCATCAGAGACTAACAAACAATCTTCTAATTCTTTATGTGTTTTAAACTTCTTAATCTTATGTTTGTTACCCTTTATATCAATAAGTTCTTCATCTTCCCAATTACTTTCAAAAGTACCTTGTCGGCAATGAACATAAATATCTCCAATAATATTCAGATATGCAGCAGATAAAATGTGACCATCATTATTCCCCGCTAATTTAGCCCAACTAAATAAAGCTACTTCGCCATCATTAGATTGATCAAGTTCCGATAACCATCTCTTTTCTGTTTCACACGGATAACACAAATCTTGATGCCAATCTAAGCTTACTAAACAAGGTGGTTTACAATCTGTATTTTCTCTAGTCCATTTTAACCAATAAAAAAAAGCATATCTGTGTTCTTGAAAAATAGCTAACTCAGTAACTCCTCTTTTTAAAAATGGATGAGATAGAATTTGTTTAGCAGAACCTGGTGGAACTATATAGTGAGGATTTCTAAATTCCATTGTTAAATTTATTGATTTGATAATGTTATTTTAGTGATAACCGAGGTTAGTGTAATATTTAACCAAAACTGCCAATTTTCAAAATTTAAAACAACTAAAATTAATGAGGTAATGGATATTATATTTAATGAAATAAATGCCTTTTGATTTTTCTTCTTTTTTATCACTCTCTGTTTTGGAGAAGTTTTGAAAACCCTCATTCCAGAGTTTAATAAGCTATTTGTTTCATTATCAATAATTGCCCAACCAATTGATTTTGAACCAAAATCAAGACCTAAAATTCTACTCATTTTTATTAATTTAAATTAGCACATTTTTTTTACAAAATTAGCGAAATGAAGCAAACGGCAGCATTGATGCTAGGAATACTTGGACTAGGAGCGATTTTTGTGCAGATGAATAAGATAATTTATATTATTGACTTATAGAATTGTCATTTTCTATCATTTTTTGAAACATTGGTAATATAAAATCATTAAATATTTCTTCTATTTCCTCTTTATCAACATCTTCTTCATTAATAAATTTTAGCATTTCTATAACTTCTTCATAGGTTTTATTATCGATTTTCAATGCTGTTTGAAAAATAATATCATCAAAACTGGCGGTGAATTTTTTTTCTATTTCTGGTATAATTGCTTTTGTTAATTCTGGAGCTTCATTATTGACATCAATAATTTTAATACTATTTTGAATTTTTAAAGATTTCTCATCAATATTGTAAAAGTGATTAAGATCTAAAGCAAATAATGGATTTGTTTCGGCTAATTCATTTATTAATATAGCTGTGTTTTCTTTAATTTTATTAAATTCAATATCATCTCTTTCCAAAAGATTTTCTTTTAATGCTTCAATAAGTTTCTCTTGTTCTTCAATTGTGAATTGCTCATAAACTTCCTCTTTAGGTATACCAATATCATTTATTAAATAGTATTGCATTTTAGCCATAATAGAATTCATCATTACGTAAAAACCATTTAGCTTATTAAGTTCTTTTTTAAGTAAAATCAAATGAAAAAGAAGTTTGTTTAATTTCTTTTTGTCGTCATTTCTTTCCTTCGTTTTTATAGCTTTTTGACCAAACCAAAAAACTAATGAACTTGAAAACCCACTTATTAATATTGTTTTTAAAATCTCTATCAACTTAGTTCATTCATTAATTTAATATAAAAGTTTTCTACCCACCTTATCTACCTACTTATGGTAATTTAAAATGAATAATCCAATATCCACCTTTAGCTCCATTCATTCTTTCCAACAAACCTAATTCTTTCAAAAAAAGCAAGTTTTTATCAATAGCGGAAAGACTTAAGCCTAAAACATCTGATAATTCACGAATGGAAATTCTACTGTTTTTATGAATATTTTTTAAAATATCAATTCTATTTTCAGTTAGCTTTTCTACCCACTTTTCTACCCACTTTTCAAAATCGAAAGGTCTTCTAAGTGTAACTGTAAACATTCCATCGATATTAAATTCTGGAGGAGTTAGTCCTTCATCATTCATTACATCTCTTATACGAGTTATTCCTGAACCTATTTGTTCTACTAATCGCATTCTTTCAAAAAGACCAAAGATTAAAGGGTTTCTACTTGCACTTCTTTTCCCAAATTCACTTTTTGGAACTGCACTTACTAAACCACCAGGATTTGATATTTCTACTCGATCATCAAATACTTCTATAGTTATTCTTGCTCCTTTATCGTAGTAATCGCGATGAGCTAATGAATTTATAATTGTTTCTTTGAATGCTGTTTCTGGTATTTCCCATAATTCTTTTCTTGGTTTACCGCCTTCTCCTTCAATATCATATCTTACATCTAGTTTTGACTTTAACCAAATCATACTTTTTTGATATTGTTGGTATAATGTTCCTGTCATTACTTTATCATCAACAATATATCTTTTATCTATACCGTCAAATGCTACACAACGAATTACTGCTTTTTCAAAAAACTTTTCCGGATTACTCCCAAAGAATAAAACGGTACCGTTTTTTAATTGGCCATCATTGGTTACTAACTTTAGATTGGTAAATAATTGTTCGTCTGAAGTTGCATTGACTAAACCTGCTTCAAACCGAAATGTATTGATGTTTTCTTTTGCAATATCATCTTCTATGTTGGCTTCTTTACAAATGGCATCATCAAAATAAATTTTGTCGGCTTGTTGGAAAAAGTCTCTCATTTCTTCAACCGTTGTGAGTTTCTGAGAATTTGGCCCTTGACGCACATAAATTGCACCTGACAAAACATAGGGTTTATTTTGACCAGAAGGAACTTCAATTACCGCTATATCTTTACCATCTACCTCAACAATATTAAAATCGCATTTTAGCACTGGAGATATTTCGTTGATTGAATTTTGTATTGCTGAACGCTTAGCATTATCAATTGTTATTCCTTTGATAGTATTGGCATCATCAACACCAATTAAAACAATACCACCAGAAGCATTGGCAAATGCACATACTTCTTCTGTGATTTCTTTTATTTTACTTGGAATACTGACTTTGAATTCGGCATTGTAACCTTCTCCAGAAGCTATTATTGATTTTATTTCGGTTGGGTTGAGCATATTAAATCTTCTTTATATATTTCTTTTCCTTTTTCAAAAATTATTAATCCGTAGTTTTTACTTATTACTGCCGTGAATAATACATTTGGTATACATGAACCATATAGAGCAGTTCTATACCTACTGCCAAAAGTATTTTTTACGGCTAATTTTTCAATTATTGGTGTTGAGAAATATTGAGAAATATGTGTTAACTCTAATTTTTTCGACAACAAGTGAAAACCATCTTGGAATTCACTATTTGATGAAGAAATTTCTATCAATGTTTTTAAAACATCATTATATCTAGTTATAGGTAAATCATAAATAGTTTTCTCTGTATTCATCGGTGCTACTGGTAACTCTTTAATATCTGAATATATTACTAAACCAATACCCTCAAAGTTTTTACTTTTAAGTTTATTTATATCATTACAAAGTTTTATTATTTTTTTTATCATAACGATTTAAATTAATCTCCCTAACAATTTTTTTTGAGAAAATTGTATCTTGATTGTTCCGTTGTTATTTCTTTGATTGTAGTATTCTCCTTGTAATGTTAAAATATCTTTGTAATATTTTAGTTTTGCTGTACCAACATGATTGTTAAGATTGAATAGTGGAGCTGTTTCATTAGAAAATATATAAAAGATACTAAAGGTGTTATTTTCTTCGGGTATGATTTGCTCAATAACACTAAATGAACTTGAGGTATTTAAATTTGTATTTATATCAGCAAAATAAGTGAAGATATGAAGTTTTGAAGCCGTTTGTTTAATCTCCATAACACACAACTTTTTAACTGGAACACCTGAACTCTGATAACTAGACACAACTTCTCCTATATATCTACCGTTTAAATTTGGAATATTAATAAGCCAACTAAAGATTTTATATTTCCAACCAAATTGATCTATGAAAATTATAGTTGAAGTTATTAATGCAATTGTAGAGAAAACACCAAAATAGCTGTATGCTTCATTTAGTAATTTATATTTAATAATTATACTTTCAATATATTCTGAAACATAATTATAAAATACAGATAGTACTAGTATAAATATTATTAATTTATTTGTGTTGTAGTATTTAAAATTCAAAATCAAATTGTTTAAAATTCTTCAAATTTAATATTTTTTTCAGTCTTAATTCCTGTTTTCTCAACATATGATATATATAGTCCTTTTCTACCAATTATCAGCATAAAGATTGTTTCAGAATTAAGGATATTACCTCTAATTTGTTCTAATATAGACTTTTTATCAAGACTGGAAGGAGTAGGATAATCTTCTGGATGTGTATGCCATTCGCCCAAATATATTTTCTTTCCCTTGCTATCTTTAAAAATTTTATTGATTATTTTTTGTGCATTCTTTTTAGATCTAGTAAAATTAAATCTACTCGATTTATCAAGTTCACTAGGAGATGAAACATCAGTAATCGAATAATTATTATCTTCTAAATAATGACCAATCAGAATACCGCCAGCTTCAGGTTTATGGTTTTCATCTTGAATAAAAGACTTCATTTTTTCAAAGACTTCTTCGGATATTTTGATTGACAAATCTCCTAACTCAAATTCTATCATAAATCATTTATTATTAGTTCGTATGAGTTGTTATTTGTTCCAAATTCAGTTATTACCAATCCTTTACTTTTTAATAGTTCTTTATCTCCAATCCAAGAATAAACCTTTGAAACATTAGCGTCTTTGGTCATATGATCTTTTAAATATGGAAAAATACCTGAAAGGAATTGAATTAAATATGAAGCTGAATAAGGAAAATAACCTGTCTGGCAACTTCCTTCAATTAAGTATGTTTTGTCTTGTTGATTTTCTGAATTAGATAGAACACTATAATTATAATTTTCTTTTTTAATTAACTCTAAAGCTTTTTGAGCATCTGCAGGCATTACAAATAACATTTGACCACTAGCTAAAAACGGTTCAACCCAAAAAATAAAAGTTGGTTTAGTTAATTTTCCTTGGCGTAAAGTATTGAGTATAAATTCTTCAATCATAGTTTTTCCAATTGCTACAATATGAAAATCACAGTCATTTATAAAGTCTGCTTCGGTTTCGATAATTGTAGTTACTGACTGAATTCTAGTTCCGACTTCAATTAATGGATTTGTGCTTTTTAATTCAATTTTTAAGGCATCAACTTTATTGTTTTTTAACTGTGAAAAACCAGATAAATGCCTCTTGATGTTTTCTGAAGATAGAGCTTCCTTATCTATTAAATTAAATTTGTTTATTGGTAAGTTTTTTAGAAAAAAAACAAGATTTGAACCGACACTGCCCAAACCACTAATTGAAACACTTTTCTGCTTTTCTGCATAACCAGTTGTCCTTAATTGTAATCTGTTTAGACTTATGTTATCAAAAGTTAATCGTGTTGCATATTTTTTTTCATTAATCTTATTTGATAAATGATCTACTTTTGAAGAAACATTTCTACCTCCACCTTTTTTTCTAGGAACAATTTCAGCATTTTGATATGTCCATCCATAATACTCTTTTGTAGAATTATTATTGTTTGTAAATATTACTAAAACACTATCAAAATCATTATTTCTACATAACTCTTTAAATTTTAAGTAGTTGTTATTATCTTTCTTTAAAATAGCTAATGTGTCTGCAAAAGTCAATTCAAATGGAGGTTCAATAAATTCATTTTCAATAAATAAAACCCCAATTTCTTTAAAAATACAATTGCAATCTTTTGCGTATTCTCTAATTTTTTTAAAATCAGCATCATTATTACCAATGAAATACTCATAATTTGATAAATATTTGTTTGTAAACTTTATACCCTTTACTTCTGCTGTACTATCTTCATCTATTGAGTGAAATCCTAAATTCTGTATTCTATCATTTTTTGAATAACTTAATTCCCAATATGCTTTAAACTCTCTTTTAAACTCTTGTTTTCTATACTCAGTGTTTTCGGCATCGCGAATTATTTTTTTTGCTTTAGAAATCATTAATTCAATTAAACCTACAAAATCACTTTTTGGTAAAATTAGATTGAGCCCTTCATCAAAAATGCAAATGCTTAAATCTTCATTAATGTGTGGAATGTATTTTAAATCGTGATAACTTTCCTTACTGATAAAGATTTTGGGTGTTACAAAAGGAAAATCGTTTGGAAAATTCAAATAGAAAACAACATTAATATTTTTATTATTAAATGTCAATTCTGTTTGAACTTTCCAAACAATACTGTCTCTGTAAAAATGATAATCAAGCGTTTTTAATTCTTCAGCTTCTAAATTTTTACAGGTTTCAAATTTTCCAAAATCTTTTAATAGTAATTCGTAATTAATCATTAAGCAGATTTATTATCATAACGTAATTGGTCAGGAGAAGAAAATGCTTTTGCAACATCTTCATCTTTTTCTTCAATTGTTGAACAAGGAAACCTATCACCTAAATGTTTTTGCCATTTTGCGCAAGCATCTTTTTTGCTTTTTGCTTCTATTGCTTGATTGGCCGAAGTGATTAAACTATCTAATGCGTCTAGAAAGTTTTTCTTTCTTGTTTCTGACGAGTATTTATCTAACAAATTTTCACTTGTATCAACAGTTGGTCTAAAACATTCATATCTTGCCCAAATGTTTTTTGAAGTGTCGATTGCTAATTGAATAGATTTTAAAGTTTCTAAAAAGGCTTCATCATCTCTAACTTTTGAAACATAGTTGTTAACTGCCAAAATTGTAAATATCATACCACTTGGTAAATTCAAGTTGTTTTTATTGTCAGTCCAAGCCTTTAAATAGCGTACAATTCTTTTTAGCTGTTCATTACCTTTTGCCTTTTCTTCAAACCATATTCTAAAGGCATAAGGATCACTTGGTATCCATCCTTTATCTTTATGAGCTAATTCTGGCACATCAGAACTATCAAAGAAACTTTCGTTATCATTATCTGTAGTTTTAAAATAAATTGGCAAGTCGATGTGATATTGAGCAGCATATTGAACTCTAACACATGTATTTTTATCAATGCTATTTTGATTTGTTCTATTTTCAACTGCTTTCAATATCCAACCATGAGCTTGTGATGGTGTTGGTCTATCTTCTTCTTTACCAAAAATATAAACTCCATCATCAACATCATACTCACCGCTTAATGGGAGAATAGAAGTATTCATAGAGAACGAACCTTGACCTTTGAACTTTACAGTATGCTTATCTCTGTTTTCATCAAAATATTTTCTAATATCCTCTCTAACTGCATTTCTAGATGTTCTTAATTCTTTTTTTCTTTTTTCAGAAAGCTTAATGTTGTCATTAAAGCTAATAAATGTTTCATGTAAATCTGCCATTTTATAATTTTTTAGTTGTGTTATATAATTTTTTATTTTTAAAGAAATCTATCACTTCAGGTTTTTTCTTGTAGACATCAGCCATATCTTTTCCTTTTCCTTTAATTAGGTCTAATGCTTTTTTTGTTGCGACATCAAGTTGAATGAGACTTTCTTGGTCACTTGATATTTCAGAGGTTGGAATTCGAACATAATCGATTGATATATCAGAAAGGTTCTGTATTTTTTCCATGAAATAATGAGAGAAATAGCTTTGTCCGGTAAGTGATGTTTCAAATAATTCATCACGCCAATCTAAAAATGATCTATTTCTTTTTAGACCAGTTTTTTTCCCACCAGTTAGAGAAAGACTACTAACTGACAAAATCTTCAACTTATCAAATTCTTTATCTTTTCCAACGAAATAATCAAGTGCTTCCAATAAACCTACTAGTGTTGGGTTATTTCCCCAAACTCCACCATCAATAAATTGTTTGTTATCGTAATATTTTATTTCAGCCATTGGGAAATATGTTGGAGCTGCAGAAGTTGCCAATGCAATATCAACCATTGAGGCACCATTATCTCTATCAAGGTTTCCTTCTTTATGGTCGTACTTAAATACAAATGGTCTAGCTTCAGTTATTGTATAACTTGGTATGCATAATAAATTATTACTATCTCCAATTTTGCTATTCTTAAAAATGTTTTCTAATGCTATTCTTAAAGGTTTATCTGAAAATTTACCTCCATAAAGAACCTGTTTTAATGTACCTCTACTAATTTTAGCTTTTCCAAACTTTACTTTATTGAAATTTGGAAAGATTTTAGGTCCTTCTTCTTCATAAAATTTACAAATTTCAGAAGCTGGAATTTTCAATGATAGTGCAAGTGCAATTAATCCTCCAGTAGAAGTTCCACAAATCATGTCAAAATAATCCGAGATTGAACAATTGAATTTTTCTTCAAATTGTTCTAGTATTTTTGCAGAGTATAAACCTTTAATTCCTCCACCATCTATTGATAAAATCTTAAATTCCTTTTCCATATATTACAAATAATATGTTAAAAAGTCAAAAATCATTCCTAGAACATTAATTTTTGCTAGTTATCATTAAATATTTGATTATTAGACAAATTGTCAGTTTTTATGTCAGTTTAACTCTGTCAAAATAGATGTTTGGATATAAAAAATACATTTTGACATATTTTAGTTGTTAAGTTTTTTTTGTGTCAATAAAAGTTGATAATTCAAATAATTGAATTGCATTATCAATTTCTTCTTCCAATTGCCCAATCTCAATAAAAGCAATATCATTGGCAAATGATTTTTCACCAATTAGGTGTTCAATGTGAACGTAAACTGCTTCCCGAAGTCTTGGGTTGTCTTTGTGGACGATATAATTTTTGAGCAACACTTTTATTCCTAAATCGGTTGGTTTGTTTGGGTTTTCTAATGGGATGAAATACATTTCACTTATTCTCAAAGTGATGCCGTAATATTCAAGTGGTTTGTCGGTACCGTTTTCGTATTTGGTTAGGTTGGTTTCGGGTTGGAGGAATGCTGTAATTTTCCAACGCTCCACAACTGGTGCATAATGGACTAGTAATTCTACTTCTTTAAAAAGATATGGATTTCCGTTTGCTGTGATGATTAATTCTGCACCATTCTTTTTGTTTTTAATGATGAGGTCTAGGTCTTTGTTGTATTGATGGAGTATTTCGATTAGTTTGTCGAAATGGGTTTTTAGTTCGTCTTTTGGGATTTCGTTTAGGAGTAGGAAAACGAAGTTGTTTTGTTGGAAGTAGTTCCAAAAGTTTGATATAGTTTTCATGTTGTTTCTTTTTTTAACCGCAAAGAGCACAAAGAAGGCACAAAGTCCGCAAAGCTTTATTATCTCTTATCTGGTGTTGATTTATCGTATGCAATTAGATTGACCATTTCCCTTAATCGTGAGCGAACACGGTTGCCGTAATGCTTTTCAATTTCTGTGGCTGATAGGTTTGTGGTTATGTGTGTTTGGAGTTTTTTTGAAATGAATAGATCATATCTTGATAATAGAATTTCTGCTATTACATTACATTCGTTGCCGAAATACTTTAGGTTGTTTTCTGTTCCTAAATCGTCAAAGCAATAGGTTCTTGGTTCGGATTGGTAAAGTTTGCCGATGCTGTATTTGTGAATTATTTGGTAGCCGTCTTGTATGAATTCAAAACTTATGTCTCGACACGGTTTTACGAAAAACTTGTGTTCTGTTACTGTTAGGTATTTCATTAGGTTCATCAATGAGGTTTTACCGCATCCGATTGGTCCGGACAATAATATTCCCTTGTTGAGGTTTATTCCGTATTGAAAGCAAGTTGGTTCATCTTTTAAGAAATAGGCGATGAGTTTGTAAACTATTGGGTAATCAGTTTCAAGGATTTTGAAATGATTGCCGTATAGTTCAACTCCTTTTCTTTCCAACCAAGAAATTACCTCATCATAACTATAATGGCTCTGAATAGTCTTTGTCGGTTGATGTGTTGAGTTGTTTTGCTCTGTTGGGTTGTTCTGCATTTGAAATGAATTTTGGTGCGTTAATCATCCAATTTTGTGCTGCTGCTTGCCAATCGACCATTGGGGTTTTACCACCAACTAACCAACCGACACTTTTGAAATAGTTGAAGAATTTTTGAGCTTCTTGTTCCGGAAAGTTATTTTTTTGGAAATAGGTTTTCACTTCTTCGATTAATGGATGTAACTTTTCTTCTTTTTTCGCGGAACTTTTTTCTTGTTTTCACTTCGTCGATTGATGGCTTCTCGACTGCGCTCGAAGTGACAATAAATTCTTCTTTCTTTTTTTCGCGCAACTTTTTTTCTTTCTCTTCTTCGGTTTCGTTTTCTAAATCTGAATTATTTATTTCTTCAAAATTTTTTTTGTGCTTTTCTAAGTTTGAAACGTTTTTTTTGTTTAAAATGTTTGTATTGTTTATATAGTTTATAGAAGGTACTACTGCTTGTTTAGTACCTGTTTCACTACTAGTACAAGACTTGTTCAAAGCTTGTTCATTAACTTGTTCAATAAGAGGTTCATTTTTTGGTTTTCTTTCGGATTTTGGCAGCGGTTTTAAATCTTCGGAAAAGTTGAATAAAATGACGTGGCTTCCTTTGAAAGGATTGTATGATGGTTCATAATTGATATAACCTAAACTATGCAAGTTCTTCAGGCATTTGTGATAGGTTGCTTTGGAGCTGATTTTGCTAATTCGCATCACTTCATCGCGATTGATACTTATTGGATTTTTGAAGCGGTTACAGTTCCAAAACTGAAATAAGGCAATGTATAAACTTACGTGTGTTGGATTTAGCGTTTTATCAATGGCTACTTTTTCGAAGAAACCTGTGAGGTGTTTGATGTAATTCATTTACTAGTGATTAGTGAATAGTAATTAGTGAAAAGCAGAGCTTGAACTTTGTTCAAGGATTGACCTTCTTTGCAGGAGATACCTCGACTACGCTCGGTATGACAAAAATGCATTCTACTTAAATAGAGTAGGTAAAGCATTTACTTTATTTCCATTTAATAATTTATCAATATCTGAATGGTCATAATACATGATGCCACCTATTTTGGTATAGGTTAGTGTTCCGTTGATGCGGAGGTTTTGTAAAGTTCCTGGAGAGATGTTTAACAGTTTTCGGACTTCATTGGATTTGAGCCACTGTTTTGTTTGTTGGGGTTTGGATTGAATGATTTCTTTTAAATCGTTCAAAAGAAGACTTCTGAATTCATTTAAGTCTTCGCGAGTAATAACTTCGATTGCCATAACGTATGTTTTATATTGTTATGATGCAAAATTGTAGTATTTGAATAGTTTTAAATCACAAGTCAATCACAAGTTGTGATAGATTTTTATTCAAAGTATTGTAATGACAAGGATTTTAAAAGAATTCAGTGATTATTCATCATTTAGTTTAAGACAATTTATTCAATATGAAATTTTGTCTAAAAATATAAATGATGCTCACGTATTTTAAACTTTCAATAATTTACTCTAAATTCTTCAAAATATTTATATTAGTCTCATAAAATTTACCACCGTTTTTTTTAACTCTTTCATCAGCAATGAGTAATTCCTCATTATTTTTGAAACAAATAGCTTCCTTTTGAGAATAATGATTTAAATGTAATTCTATCATTTCTACAGAAGTTATGTCATTTTTTGAATAGTTTTCAAAAAGCCATACTTTTGAATGAGATAGTAATACAAATTTAGAACCATTAGGGCTAATAGCAGCGCTTGTTATTGCACAATTGTGGTAATCACTACATGTTTTAATTTTTTTTATAAGTTTTGCTTGATGATGTCCAGATGTATTTGGAACTTTATAAATGTAACTGGTCCCATCAAAACCCCGGCTTCTATTTTTTGTAAACAAATAGAAATTACCGTTATACTCAAAAAAAGCTTCTGCATCGAACATTAAGTCTTTCCTTTTTGGTGGAAAATTAGTCTGCTCAGGATATTCGAAAGTTATTTTGTACTCTGTTTTTACTTCATTATTTTGTAGGTTAGATTGATTTATTTTATGGATTGCTAAATCTTTTCTAACATTATCATTATTTCCAAAATCACCAATATATAAATTACCCTTGTTATCAAACGTCAAGTCTTCCCAATCGATATTATCAACATTTGATACCATAATATTTTTTGTAATTCTTCCTAAAGTATCCATAACAATAACCTCGTTTGGGTTACCACTGTCTTCAATGGCATAAAGTAAATTATTTGCATAAGCAATACCTGAAATTTCCTTGAGTCCCTTTGGTAATTCTGCTATTTGCTTTAAAGCTGTTGTTTCGTCTTTATTTTCACATGAATAAAACAAAATTATTATTACTATAAAAAGTGCTTTTATCGTTTTTCTCATACTTTTTAAAATTGAAAACCTAATGAAAATGCTGCTCTCATTCCATCAGAAGAATTGAATAGTCCAATGTTTGCTGAAAGTAATTCTGCTCCGTTGATAAAAAATCCACCACCATAAGAGTTATGCCATTTTTTTGAATCTTCTTCATTTAACCAAATTCTACCATAATCAAATCCTGAATAGATTCCAACTCTAATTGGAATTAACTTGGTTTTCATTGAACTGAAACTATATCTTATATCTGTATTTTGATAAAAAGATTGATTACCTGTGAATCGTTGATTTCTAAAACCTCTTAAACCATCCGTTCCTCCAATTGATGCTGCTTGATAAAATTCAAATTCGTTTCCAAAATTGATATGACTTTTTAGTTTTGTTGCTACAACCCATTTTCCCTGTGCATCAATTTTATGATTGAAACTGATTTCAGGAATGATATAATTATAACTTCTATCATTGTTATCTAAGTTAGATTTATGCCCTAACTGTATGTTCGTTTTCATACCCATTGTTGGGTAGGCTTTATTATCATAATTCTCAAAGTTAAAGTTTAAATTAGTACCAATAAATTGTACTTCATCAAAAATATAATTTGGTAATTCAGTATTGTTTTCAACAAATCTATTTTGTGTGTTATCTACTTCAATATTATCATAATTTAATCCCCATGTCAAACTAATTCCTGATCTACTTCTCCATTTTAATTGCGGATTAAAATTTAAACTTCGTACTTTAACTCGATTATAATTTAAACCTAAATCATCATCAAAATTTGATGTTTCATTACCATATCCAAAGAAATTAAATGTGAAATTTGGACTTTGTATTCCTGCGTTTATCTCTAAATTGACTTTATTAAAAACATTTGCAAATTCAAATCTGTAGTTCATTTCGTAACCATTTGTTGCAAAATAGTATGCTGCTTTTAATTGATGCTGACTGGTAAATGGATTGCGTTCAAATCCAAAATTTGTAAATGTATTATTGAACCCAATTTTTAAACCATCATCAGGATTTGCACCAATAATTGGAATAAATTGGTTCTGACTTGTATTGATTTTTTTGAAATCGTATGTATTTATATCATAACTATCACTAAGCTTTATAGTTGCGTTTTTTGCCAATGTAATATCATTTTTCTTAGTTTTATAGTCATAAATCACTATGTTTTTACCATTTGAAACTTTATAAGTATCATTATTTTGACCTCCAACAATTCTAATTTTAATCTTATTACTTATTCCAATTGTTTCGAAAACATCATCATCATCTAAACCATATAGCCATATTTCTTTTGTTACATCAGCTTTATAGATTTCAGTAAAATATGGTTCATCACTAACTCCTTTTTTCTTTCTTTGGATGGTAACTTCTACATCATTATTCTGAAATATTTTAATAGTAAAATAATCTTTTTTATTTGTTCCTGTTACTACTGAATATTTACTAACCAAATTAAAATACCGTTTAGAAATTTCCTGTAAATTGTTTTTTCTTTGTTTTAAAGTACTTTTAATATTTGCAATTGTTTCATCATTTAACTCTGATGGAATATTTGAAAATGCTTCATCTATAACTTCATTGGTGATATTATTTTGAATAAATGCTACTTGTTCTTTCCAATCTTCTTCATTTAAATGACGAATAAATGCTTTATCAATTGGGAAAGGTTCTATATTAAAACCTTTTACATCGACTAAATCATCACCATATTTTCTTAATAACTTTGCCATTGGAATTAATTTGACTGCAGCACTTAAAATAAATCCATCAGACATTACAGAGAAAGCTTGGTCTCTGTCTCTTGGCAATGGCTTGAAAATTATCTTATCATTTTCTTTGAATTCTAACCACCTCCATTGGTCTTGATGTCTATCCCAATCACCAATTAACATATCAAATAGTCTTGCTCTAATGTATTCCTTTTCATCAACTACTTGATTTTCATTTTCTTGAATCTTTTTAAAAACATCATAGGTACTGTAAATTTTTCCTGTAAAATTTTCATCCTCAATTGTAAGATTTCCATCCGCTGGATGTTCCTCAAAAAGATATAATTCATCCCCAAATTCATCGTTAAATTGCCCTAACGCTTCATGTTTAGGAATGTAATATAGTTTTGAATTTAATTTATTTATTTTGATTGCTTCAGACAATTTTCCAACTACAAAAGGGGCATATGGATAAGCACCTGTAAAAACATCTTTCACTAAATCTTCTGATGCAGTATTTTCAAATTGTTTTTGTACATACTGATTTTTAAACATAGAAGCTTGAATGTATTGTGCTGCATTCTTTTTCATAGCTCGCATTACATACTGTTTGCCGTCTTTGGATTTTAATCGTAATGTTCTAGATTGAGTTCCTCCACCTTTTCGAATGGGAGTTAATCCATCTAGTAAAGTATCCAAAGTAACCACTTTTGCTGCAATAGGTGTACTGTAATATTTTCTATATCTATTACCCCAAAGAAAACTGTAGAACTTACTTTTTGAAGTTTCTCTATCTGTATAAATTGATGCTTGAATTGAATCTTTAAACTCTTTATTAATTATATCATTAATTAATCTTTTACTTGGTTTTATTACTGTTGTTTGGAATTCAATTTTATTACTGTTAGCATTTATAAATTTTACTTCTGTTGCTCCATTTTCAAATATCTCTAAAACTGCATAACCTTTTACAGCATGAGCATAAACTGTACCATCTGTACTTTTCACTGGCTCCACTTTTGAACCAGAACCACTTATGATTTGTGGAATATCATTTTTGATGATATACTGCAAACTATGATCGTGTCCTGATACAAAAATTACATTATCATTTTGTTGAGCTGCTGCTATAAGGTATTTTTTTAATTCGTTGTAATGGATGTTTTGAATGTCTGCATTACTTATTCCAGTAGTTTTTCGAAGAAGGTTTTTTAAACTTCCTAAAATTGGAAATGGTGACATATGGCTTTTAAAAGAATATTTTCCTCCATGTGGACCATTTGTAAACATTGGGTGATGAATTGCTACAATAGTAGTTTTGCCACGTGCCTTTTTTATCTCACTTCTAAATTCATCTAAAAAATGATTTCTTGTTTTAATCTCACAATTTTCATTTATAGTTGGGTGATTATCCCAATTAGTAATATACCATTGAGAGTCAACAATAATTAAAGTAATATCGTCTGTTATATCAATACTCTCTATTGGGCAACCATTTTTTGGTAGAAAGGATTTTTTTCCAAGTCTATTTTCTACATATTCTTGTTGCCTTTTAAGTCCTTCGTTTCCGTTACTATACCAATCGTGGTTACCTGGAATAAAAATTGTTTTTCCTTTAAATTTGTTTGTTATACTAATTTGTTCTTGTAATTTATTTTCTGCCTCATTTCGATTTTTATCTTTATTAGTAGGCATTCCAGAAGGATAAATATTATCTCCTAAATAAAGTAATGTACTGTTTTTATCTGCGACGTTTAGTTTGTTTTCTAATGATTTTAAATCATTTAAGCTATCGTTAAACACACCATTACCCGGATCTCCAACAAGAAAAAATGTATGTTCAATTTTTCCAAAAATTACAGATGCTTCTTCTGTTTTGGAATAATCGTATTGAGGTTTATAAGTTGCACAAGATTGTACAACAAACATTATTACTACATATGGTACAAATCTATTCATAAAATTTCTGTTATCTAAGTTTAAAAGCTATTAAAAAAGCTAATACTGATATAATAAGCCCAAACATAAAAATAGAATATGCAACTCGTAACAAACGGTATTTTTTCTCTAAAACTATGCCCAAATGGAATAAATCTTTAATCATAGAGTTATATACATAATCTTTATCTTTCATCAATTCATTCATAGCCCAATTGTAATCTTCGTATGGCATTTTATAAAAGTTACCAAAAAAAAGTAGATTCACCTTTTTTTCATCCACTTCTTTTTTGGTAAAACTACCTTTAGTAATGGTTGGTCTTGTTGCCAAAATAGCGAATGTTATAGCAATAACACTAGTTACAATCAGTATCATTGTTGGTAAAATCAAATGAGCATTTGAAGGGTTGTCAAGCTTGGGAATAATTGTAGTAAGAGAAACAGAAATAATAATTGCATTTACTGATAGCAAAATATTAGCTTTGTTGTCTACTAAACCACTCAGATTGTTGTGATTGTTTAGGGTAGTTCTAAACATAGTATCAATGCCTCTTTCTGGCTTAGGCTCTTTTATCTTCTTTTTGCTTTTATCACTTTCAATTGAAAATGATTCTGCATTTTTGTTATCTTCACGACTATTCGTTTCCATTATACTATTGATTTTGTAGTTTTTGTTCTATAATATTCAAATTTAGTTCTTTTAAATTTTGCCAGTTGTCTTTTGCAAACTTTGTATAATATTGATGCCTTTTCAAAAAATCAACATTAAGATGATACCAATCTTGATTGGAATACTTTTTATTAATAGATTGTTCCCATTCTTCTCTTAATTTTTCTAATATATTGGGATAATTTTTATTTGCTAGATGGACGTTATCGGCATCTTTTATAATATTTTCCTGTATGTTTGAAGGAGTGTAATCAAATTTAGTTGCCATAATCAAATTTGCAACTTTTTCTTGAATGCCAACCGCTATATTTTTTGCATTTAAAAATTCTAAAGCAATATTAACACTTTGCTTTTCATGATTATCATAACATTCTACATAGCCCGAGTCATGAAACCAACCTGATAAAAGTAAAACAGTCGTTGTTTCCTCATCTAATTTTTCAGCTTTACAGAGAGTTTCAATCCCCAAAACTACGCTCTTAGTATGATCTAAATTGTGAAATAAAAATTTAGTATCTAATCTTTCTTGAAAAAGTTTCGTTACAAATACCTCAGCTTCTTGTAATATTGTATTATCCTCATGTTTAACTTTGACACGTAGTGCTTTTAAACCTGAAACCGCTTGTAAATCCTCTACTTCTAATTTTTCAATTTCATCTTCAAGAATATTTTTGTGCTGTAAGTATTTGATGTACTTAACGTATTCATTTTCCTCCGATATATTTGAATACACAATAGTAATTTTCCCTTTTTGAGTAATTCGCTCGTTAGAATTTTTCACAAATGCTTTATCAATTCTTTTTTTGACTACTTCATACCTCGCATTGTATGAACCATCTACATCAAAACGTTTTTCATCCATTCTAAAACGTATTGAAATGGGTGAGCTGAATGCTAAAATTAAAGATGTTACGTCAAGACTATAGGGTAAAGATGATTTTAACTTATGGTGTTCTAATTCCATTTCGGAAAGAGTTTCTAATTGCCATAAACGAAGATTATGCAAATACATAGGGTTATACTCTTTGTTAGGCTCAATAGAGGCTCCAATATATAAATTGTGCTCAACTCCATCAGTTTTAAAACGTTCGTAATAATGAGGGAAAATTTCTTGTGCTTGTGCTTGTTTAGCATCTAAAATAGTAGCCATTTTTTTGTTGATGCTCATTATGGTATCTTCAAAATCTTTTCTGGTTTGATAAAACATACCGGTTTTTTCATCAATCTTATTGAAATAGTCATTTATAATTTTTTTTGTACTTTTATATGATACCATATTCTTTAAAAAAGAATGAATTTCAGTTTCTATGTAATGATGGATAATTTGTTCTAATTCATTCTTAAATGGTTGCTCAAATTCTCTTAAAAAACTTTCTAGTTCAAATTTTTTCTGCTCAATCACACTAATCTTTTTATCTGAATTTAGGATGTTAATAATTTCAATTAAATGATTAATTTGTAATTTTAAATCATTAACAATGGCACTAATTCTATTTTCAGAAGACCCTTTTATATCTATTTGACCATACAAAGGATATACCTCTTTAAATACAATTTCTTTGAAGTTGTAATCCTCTCTTGCACTGTCTGAATAAAAATAATTTTTAGCTTCTTTTTTAAATTTCCAATATACACTTTTATGAATTGAAGTATATTCTTTTTGAATAATTGCCTCCATTTGATTTATCATATCGTTAGTGTTTTTTTCAACTGTGTCCGATAAGTATGGCAAGATTAATTCTAATTTGTTAGCATTTACAGAGTTTAAAGCTCTAACTGTAGGTGAAGCTAATTCTATTAAACCCAATAGTTTTTTGTCCTTGATAACAGGAGCTAATAAAAAACTTTGAACCCCCTGTTTTATCAAATGATTAGAAAAAAGATTATTATTTTGTAGAAATGCATACTCTTCAACATTTGGAATTATAAAATGTTTTTTGTTTTCAATAAGATTTTCATAAGAACACCCACAAAGTGCATTTTTACAATCTGCTTCTTTTTCATTTAACAGAATAAAACTTTTCAAATTTTCATTACTAAACGGAGGCTTCATGAATAAATCCTCCTCTTCATCATAAAAAGTGAAACCTATTTTTAAATCAGGGATTTTTAAAACTGATCTAAAAATTGATTCAAAACTTTCATTAAGTTCTGCTTTATCTGAATCTGATTTTAGTAAATTTGATTTTAAATTTGATACTGCATTTTCTACTGTTACATCAACTAAAGAAACAATTGCAAATCCCTTTAAATTCCAAGAACCCTCTGGAAATGCCTTTTTCCATAACTCTAAATTGTCATAATTATCAATTAATTCTTCTATTTCTGTTTGATTTAAAAACTTAGTATTTTCCGTTGGAAATATTTCTAAAAAATCAGCATTATATAAAATTTTGTAATGCTTTAAAATACCATTTTTATCAGGAATATCATAAAATAGTGGTTTTCCAAAATCAATATTCTGATTGTAATAAGCGTTCAAAATAAGCGTACAATTCATTACATAAAATTGATGTTCATCCATATCTCGAATGCTCATGTCAAATGAAACGTCAACATCATTTACTATTTTTTTAAATCGCTCAGAGTAATTAAATGTAAAATCGTAAAATGGAAGAGTAACTGCTTTTATTTCATTGTTTGTTAGTGCTGTGGGAAATAAGTCAGCTAATAAATAGCTAATTAATTCTTGATTGTTTTTAATTACATCAAGATTATTAATTCCATCTCTAAACTCTGTCTTATCTTTAATTTGGCTCAATAGTCCTTTTGCATAATTAGATCTATAGTCAACATCTGAAAGTGCTATTTGTTCTAATCCCTCAATTAGTTTATGAAAAGAAATTAAAATTTTAAATGGACTTATATATTTGTAATTCTTAATCATAGAATGGTTTTTTTATCAAATTTAAGCATAATTTTTTTTTTTAAATCATAAAAAATTTCTCTTGCTTATTATTTATAATAGTAATAAAAATCAATCCTCTTTAAATGAATCATAGCTTAAAATTTAATTATGACAAATTGCTTGGAAATAGTATTCTATGACATTTAAAATTATTTAATATTACAGTAATTCGTCTGTATTTTCCATACGTCTGATTAATTTTTCTTTCATCCCATTTAAAAACTTTGTTTTATCTGTTTTTCTCATCCTAATCTCAAGAAAGGCTCTGTGATATTGACCTAAATCTATGCTAAATACATTTTCAAAATATTCTGCAATTTCTTTCAAGTCTGAAGTACCATTATTGAAGACACCTTCGGTGTGTAAAGCGTATAAAAGTTCTATTAATGCGACTTTAGAGCCTGTCCAATTTTGTTTGACCTTGAGATTGACTTTAGATTTTTCTATAGGTTCTTTATTCTCAATCAGCAACAGCTTATCTTCCAAATAAACTTGTATTAAATCATGTGCCATAATTTTAGCCACCTTAAAATCATGTGAAGTAGAAAATGAATGATCTGCTTCGAAGTAGAAACTATCTAATGCTAATTTTACATCAAATTTTCCTCTGGTGAAATATTTTATATCTAAGTAATTACTTCCAGTCCTATAGTATCTATAAAAATCCAAGTTGCTATCAAAATAGCGTTTTAATTTTTCAAGCTCGTTGTTTAGGTACTTTTTTAATACACGTTCTCCTCCATGAGGTTTTTTACTTTCAATTTTGTAAATAGCATTGTAATAAATTAATTTTGAAGTGAATTTTGGTTTAATATTTTTAAAGAAATCAATTTCTTGTTCTTGAGATTTTGTCTTTTCCTTTTCAAAAATTATTTTTAATTTTTCAACTGCATTGATAATGATATTAACTGCATTTTCACTTCTCTGTATTGGGTCATCAATTTCTATGTCCGTAAAATTTAATTGCTCGTTTAACTTTGTTAATAAAAGTATAGACTTGGTGTTCAATATTTATTTGCTATAAAATTTTTAATTATTTCTTTATCTTCATTTGGATTTGATTTAATCGCCAATGTTAATGATTCACCAAAACATTTAATTTGTAATTTTTCTTCTTTAATACGAATTACGCAAAAACCTGCTGATATCACATCGCCAAGACTATAAGCAACTTCATAATGAGAGAATGGCTCCCTAGGAAAAAGTATTGGCGTGTTTTTATTCTTTAAAATGATATATTTTAGAATCATAAGCGATCTATTTTAAACTTTATGATTTCTATTGAGGTCGTATCTTGCATTTAAAATAACTTTAATTAAAACTTACTTTTTCTTTCTTAAATCTGGGTTATATGAAAGTCCAATATTGAAAAATCCTTTTGCTTCTTGTTGATTAGAATAATAATATTCCCTAATAGGTTGGGCTTTTTCGGTAAGTCGAGAAGTAATAAAAGATGAAACTCCTCCACTGATAGTAATAATACACTTTTTATTAAGGAGATGTTCGTAAGTAAGACCTGACTGCACTTCGATTTGAGCGTATTCTGATGTGTTTGGAAGCAGAATATTTCTTCCGTCATTATACACATAAAATCCTGAGGGAGCTAACCTACTTCCTAACGATAAACGAGCAAAATGGCTTATGTTTTTTCTAAAAAAAAGTCGTTGAGGTAAAAATATGTCTAGTTCATAATTTGAATTTTCAAACTTTTGATTATAACTAATAATTGGTAAAATAGGCATTATTGCCGTTGGATCAATGAAAACTAGCGTACCTATTGAGAACACTTTATTTTTAGTGGCTTTTAGAACTATTGAAGCTCCTATTATTCCTTTAATCCTTTCAAAACCTTGTTCACCTCCATCCAAAATTAAACTGCCATTATAGATGAAAGGTTTGTTAAATAATTTTGATGTGTAAGTTGTGCTTAACACTATAGCGAAGGTGTGAAACTGTTCATATTTGTTACTTGTATAATTAGTAGAACTAGATACATTTTCGACATCAGAGAAAACAAACTCATTAAACCTGTAGTTCAGTGAGCCTGTATATGTCCATTTTTTGTTTTTGTATAATGGAATGTTTGAAATAAAATTTACTTCTCGCTGACTATCAATTGTACCTTTACTAAAGTTCTCATCAAATAGTTTTGAAGTGAATGCCGTTGGTCCTTGTAGATTGTATTCGAGGTTAAACATTCTTGTTTTAGGAAATTCTCCTTTAATTTTTTTACTAAAGGTAGCTTTTAAAATGGAGTCATTATTTTGAGCCAAAAGTATAGAAGCACTAATTAATGCTATGAATGTGAATTGAAGTTTTAACATACTATATTTAATTAAAAGTCGATCTGAAATCTTTGGGTGTTACCTTGGTTTTATTTTTAAATAATTTACTAAACGATTGCGGATGCTCAAAGCCTAGCTGATACGCAATCTCACTTACAGATAAGTTAGTTGTTACTAATGTTTCTTTTGCCTTTTCTATTAATTTGTTGTGAATATGCTGTTGTGTACTTTGTCCTGTGAGTGTTCTCAACATATCACTTAAATAATTGGAAGAAACGTTCATTTTTTCTGCAAAATATTGAACTGTTGGAAGTCCTAATTCTATATGTTTATCTTTTTTAAAATAGTCATCAAGCAATTCTTCCATTTTGCTCAATAAGTCATTTCCTGCTTTTTTTCTCGTTAGAAATTGTCTGTTGTAAAAACGATTACAATAATTCAACAATAATTCAAGATGCGAAACCATTACATCTTGACTAAACTGATCTATTGATGTCTGATATTCTTGCTCTATATTATTAAATATTCCTTCGAGCATTTTTTCTTCTTTTTCTGAAAGATGTAGGGCTTCGTTTACTGCATAAGAAAAAAAGCCGTAGTTTTTTATAACTTTTCCTAATGGATAATTTAAAATAAAGTCAGCATGAAAAACTAACCAATATCCTAAGACTTTGTATTTATCTTCGCTGCTTACTGATAAAATTTGTTTTGGTGCTGTCATTGCCAATACACCTTCATCAAAGTCATAGTAGTTCTGTCCGTATTTTAATTTACCACTTACATTTTTTTTCAGGGAAACGCCATAAAAATGAAGCAGAAAATGTAGTTCTTCTGTTTTTTCAGATGATTCTACATCACCCATATTAATCAAACTGATTAACGGATGAAGTGGTTTAGGTAATCCCATTAAGCGATGCAGCTCTGAAATGGAATTGATAGCGAAATGATTTACAATTTTTGCCATTGGTCAAATTAATAACAATCAACAACACTTGTTTTGAACTTACATTGTTGACTTTTAAGGTTACTATTATAGTAGATTACTTTTTCGCAAATATCCAAGCCCACGCAATAAACAGAAACTGAATAGGTAGTCTTATGATGCTTGCCACAAACTTCTCATTACCTGTTTTGTAGTAGCCTATGCCTTCAGGAATGTGAATTGCAAATAAAAATACTATCAACTTTGCAATTATCAACTTTGCAGCAATTGCTCTTGTTTTAATTGGTATCAACAGCACTGCTAAAAAAATTTCCACAATGCCACTAATAATGATTAAAGTTTTTTGAGCTGGCAACCAAGAAGGCATCATTGCAAAATACTGCTCAGGTTGTATAAAGTGCATTGACCCCATAAAAAGAAAGAAAGTTACTAACAGGTAGAGTAATACGATTTTTATTGTTTTCATATTAAAATTCATATGTAAGGTTCGTTAATTTTTCAGACACTTTCCATAATTTTTTTGCTAAATCTTTGTCATAAGATTTATCACTTGACTTTACCAATTTAGGGTATCCTTTCAATTCCATCATTTTGGTTGGTCCAAAATACTCAGAACCTTTTACATTCTCGTCTGTGGCTGCTCGTAAAATGGGCAGTGTTCCAATTTTGACATTTTGGGCAAGAATATTATTTAATATAACAGACATTAAAAACCCTGAATTTGCTTGTAGGTTTGTTTTTGTATAACCTGGATGTGCCACAGTTACAATAGTATTGATATTGTTGGTTTTCAAACGTCTGTCTAATTCATAAGCAAAAAGCAAGTTAGCCAATTTGCTTTGGGCATAAGCTTGGTCTCTGTTATATGATTTTTCAAAGTTCAAATCATCAAAGTGAATATCAGGCTTCATACTTTCTGTTTTATGAACGATGCTGCTTTGAACCGAAACTCTTGAATTTGGTGTGTTTTTAAGTATATCCAAAAGCAAGCCTGTAAGTAAGAAATGCCCTAAATGATTAGTGCCAAATTGAACTGAAAAATGCTGTTTTGTTACTTCTCTTTTGGGTGGATTCATCACACCAGTATTATTTACCAAAACATCAAGTTTTGAATACTTGGAATGAAATTCATTTGAAAAATTTCGGATTGAATAAAAGTCAGCCAAGTCCAATTGCATTAAGTCTAATTTTGCATTTGGATTTTCTTTCTTGATAGCTTCTAAAGCTTCATTCCCTTTCTGCAAGTTTCGAGCGGTCATGATAATGTGAGCCCCTTTTTTACTCAACACTTTTGTTGCTTCAAAACCAAGTCCACTGTTTGCACCTGTGATTAAGAATGTTTTTCCTTGCTGCGAAGGAATGTTGTTTGTTGTCCAATTTACATTTTCCATATTATTAAATATTTTTAATTAGAGTGTAAAATTGAGTTGTTTTCAAATTTTATAATTAGCTTAATCAAGGAATATTGTGTTTAAAACACTTGACTTTAGTTGTAATTAAAATGAATTTTAAAGTTTAATCATCCTAAAAACTAAAAAAAATGAAGGTTTTGTTTAGTTTCAAATAATAGAGAAGGTAACTAAAGAGCAGTTATATAAATAATAATAAATTGAAACTAACGAGCAATATAAAAATACTCCTCGTTAGTTTAATTTTGAGCGCCTTATTGAATATGTTTTGGATTAAATCCGTCTTCACTCAGTTCCTGATGAACATAATCGGCAACCATTTCAGCTTCATAATCTACTTTTTCTCCTTTAGAGAATTTAGCGATTACTTTCTCCATGATTTCATAGATTACAGGAACTACAATTAAGGTTAAGAATAAAGATGAAATTAATCCACCAATAATTACCCAAGCCAAACCGTTTTTCCATTCTGCTCCAGCTCCAGAAGCCAATGCAATTGGGAACATACCAAATACCATTGCAATAGTAGTCATTAAAATTGGGCGTAATCTTGCATGATTGGCTTGAATCAATGCAGTTCTGATACTTTCTCCAGCTTTACGTCTTTGATTGGTATAATCCACTAACATAATTGCATTTTTACACACCAGACCAATTAGCATGATGATCCCTAATATGGTGAAAATATTTAATGTATTATTTGTTAAAGCTAATGCTAACATCGCACCAATGAATGAAAGTGGAATAGCAAATAATACTACAAATGGATGCACAAAACTGTCATATAAAGAAACCATTACAAGGTAAACTAAGATAATAGCTGCTAATAAAGCAATTCCAAGTGTTCCAAAACCTTCACTTTGGTTTTCCATATCACCACCCCAAATGTAATCTACACCAGTTGGTTTTTCTAGTTTATCAATTTTCTCTTGCCATTGCGTTACAATGGTTCCCGAAGCAACTCCCACATTTTGACCTTTTACAGTTACAGATGCTGATTTGTCTCTTCGTTCTAATTCACTTGGTCCAGAACTTTCCGTTACTGTTGCAAATTGTATTAATTTAATTTGTTCGCCTCTATCGTTAATGAAAATTAAGTTACTTACATCGGCAATACTTTTTCTGTCGAACGCATTATATTTAATGTTGATGTCATATTCGTATTCACCAGCTCTAAATTTTCCATCGGTATTTCCACTAAAAGCAGTTTGCATGGTCATTCCCACTGTTTGTAAACTTAATCCAAGAGCTGCCATTTTATCTCTATCAACCTGAACGTTTACTTCTGGATTTCCGTCTTCTACAGATAATTCAATTTCTGTAGCTCCAGGAATCGTACGTAATTCTCTTTCAGCAGCTTTTGCAAATGCCATAGCTGTTTCAACATTTGGACCTGTAACGATTAAACCTAAAGTTGCATCTTCAGCAGTTCCTAAAATACCTACTGGAACCGTTTTAACTTTTGCTCCAACTAAGATTTTCTCTAATTTACGTTTTGTTTTGGCAGCATAAACGTTTGCTGGTTCATCACGTTTGTCTAAACCAACCATTTTTACGTTAATCTCAGATTTATAAGCAGTTGCTTGAGAAGCTCCTAAACCTTCACTCGTTTGACCAATAGTTGTAATTTGACTGTGAACGAATGGTTCTTTTTTCAGGAAAGCTTCTGCTTTTTGCGTCATAAAGTTGGTTTGTTCTAACGAAGCGTCTTTTGGCATTTCAATTTGAACTAAAAACTCACCACTATCAGATGCTGCGAAGAATTCACCACCAATAAATCCACCACCCATTAATCCGATGGTTGAACTAAAGAATAATACTAGAACTACTATTATTGTTTTGATATAATGATCTAAACACCAAGTTAATAATCCTGAAACCCAGTCCGTAAAACGAGTTAAATAGCTTTCAAATCCAAGGATAATTCTTCCGAAAAAGGTTTTACCCGTAATGTGTTCTAATTTTCCATATCTTGACGATAACCAAGGAATAATTGTAAACGAAGCCACTAACGACAACAAAGTAGAGATAATAACCGTTACACAGAATTGCGTAATAATGTTAGAAACTAATCCTGTACTCATTGCAATTGGTAAAAATACTACCACAATTACCAAGGTAATCGATACAACGGTTCCTCCAATTTCGGCAGTTCCGTCATAAGCAGCACGAACTTTGTTTTTACCCATTTCCATGTGTCGGTAAATGTTTTCCAATACTACAATCGCGTCATCCACTAAGATACCAACAACCAATGATAATCCTAATAAACTCATTAAGTTTAAGGTATAACCCATTAAGTAAATTCCGATGAAAGTTGCGATTAACGAAGCAGGAATCGAAACCATTACAATTAACGAGTTTCTAACACTGTGTAAGAAAAACAACATTACTAAAGCCACTAATATAACGGCAATAAGTAAGTCATGAACCACCGCATCTGCTGCTTCTAATGTAAAAATAGTACTGTCTTTTGCAATTTCTAATTGTAAACCTTTTGATTTATAATCGTTTTCTAATTTGTTTATGGTTTTTACCAATTCTTCACTTACCGCTACAGCATTAGCATCAGATTGTTTTACAATTTGTAAAAGAATAGCACTTTTTTGATCTACACGAGCAACTTTTTCAGCAATTTTTTGCGTGTCTTGAACATCGGCAATATCACCTAAACGAACTTGAATTCCGTTTCTTGATGACACAATTAAGTTTCTTAATTCTTCAACATTTTTATATTTTCCGGCTAAACGGATTAATATTTTTTGGTCGCGGGTTTGTATATTTCCTGTAGGGAAATCTAAATTTGAACTTAAAATTGTT